>WLSX01000063.1 GCA_009705675.1 Actinomycetota bacterium
AAATTCCCGCCAAAAAAATCTGCCGTTCCCCATAGGAGTGATGAGAACAATGCAAGAAATGAGGCCATTAATTAAGCCTACTGTGAAAAGTTGAGCCATTTGCTCTGGTCACCTGCTCGCGCCTTCACTTACTTCTAACCAATACAAATTATCCTTAGTCAGTGAATCCCACCTTCGATCAATTAATCGCACCGCTTTTAGCATTAAAGCCACGGGGTGAAATATTGCTTGAAACAGTTCCGGCGCCACAAAAATTAGCACCCCATGCATTAGCGATGACTGCCGATGTATTAGAGGATGCTGCAACTGGACGATTTGTTTTACTTCATGACCCCGCTACGCAAGAGGGTTGGGGCGGGCAATGGCGATGTGTAACTTTTGCTAGAGCTGCAATTGATTTAGAGATGGCATCTGATCCATTACTGCCAGAGATTGGTTGGACTTGGTTATTAGAATCTCTTAAGAAAAATGGTTGTGAATTTTTATCACCGAGCGGAACAGTTACCAGAGTTGCCAGTGCCTCATTTGGAGCATTAGAGGATCGAGAAGAAGATTCAGAGATTGAAATCCGTGCGTCCTGGACGCCAACATCTGGTGATGGGTTAATCAATCATGTAAATGCTTGGTTGGAATTGCTGGCAATGACTGCCGGCTTGGAACCGATTCCGCAAGGTGTTAGTTCAATCGCCCGTAATAGCTAGACTTAAATTATTAATGATCACTCCACTTTTAACACCTCGAAATGGTGTGCCGGAAGTTGTAAGTGATGAAAGCCAATTTGAAAAATTAATCGCAGAGTTACTTAATGGAAATGGGCCATTGGCAATCGATGCCGAGAGATCTTCGGGCTATCGCTATAGCCAGCGGGCATATCTGATTCAGATCTATCGAGAAAATGGCGGATTACACTTAATTGATCCCATCCCACTTAAAGATTCAAAGTTGTGGCAAAAATTTAACAAGGAGTTTTCCTCATATGAATGGGTAATCCATGCCAGTACCCAAGATCTTCCTTGCCTAATTGAAGTTGGCCTAAAACCTAAATTACTTTTTGATACTGAATTAGGTGCTCGAATTGCCGGTTGTGAGCGAGTAGGACTTGGCCCATTAGCTGAGAGCTTGCTTGAACTACAACTTGCCAAAGAGCACTCTGCAGTTGATTGGTCGATCCGGCCATTACGGCCAGAGTGGATTACATATGCTGCTTTAGATGTTGATATCTTGCTTGATATTAGGAATGCAGTGGAGAAGTTATTGATAGAACAAAATAAATTAAAATGGGCTGAGCAAGATTTTGCTTCGATTTTGAAAAACTATGAAAGCTATGAGTTTTCCGATCTGCCCAAACCAGATCGATGGCGACGAACATCTGGGATGCATAAGGTGCGAGATAGATTAACAATGACCATTGTTCGAGACCTCTGGCTATCTCGGGATGAGCTAGCTCGTGAGATTGATCTAGCCGCTGGTCGAGTATTAGGTGATGATGCAATAGTTGAACTAGCTACTAAGCGACCAGATAACCTGGAGGCGGTGGCAAAGGTAATAGGTAGGCGAACTCGATTAGAGGCGCCACCTTTTAATCGTTGGTTAAAGGTTTTAAATCTTGCGCTTAAAACCCCAATTGAAGAGCAGCCAGAGTTACGGGTTGCTTCGCAAAGTTTGCCACCAATTAAAATTTGGAAGGATCGAAATCCACTTGGCTACGCACGCCTTACCCATGCTCGCGCTGCCTTAATTGAGCTATCAGCACAAATACAAATTCCTACTGAGAATTTAGTTACCCCTGAATTTGTTCGTAAACTTTGTTGGCAGGAGCCACCAGTAACAAATAGTGAGTATGAAAATT
The DNA here is from genome assembly GCA_009705675.1 of Actinomycetota bacterium. The sequence goes on from WLSX01000063.1 coordinate 1,850, forward strand.
TTGTGAATGAACAATTAAATAAAATGGGCGCTAGGCCATGGCAGATAGAGCTGGTAACTCCGGCCATTTCCGCTTCACTATCCCAAATAGAGCCATTGGTAGCACCTGAGCCAGTTGAGGCTGAAAGTGAGCCTGAAACCGAACAGTAGGGTGTGATTGGAATTACGCAACACTTAAGTTGCGTAATTCAATAATCTAGGAATATGCTCAAGCCATGTTGAGCACCTTTTTAATCGCCCTTCGGGAAGGTCTTGAGGCTGCCTTAATAATCGGCATCTTGGTCGCTTACGTTGTTAAAACCGGCCGTAAAAATTTACTACTTCCGATCTGGACTGGTGTTGGGATTGCTCTTGCCGCAAGTTTTGCTCTAGGTGGTTTTCTTTCATTTACCTCTGCTGAATTAACCCCAAGAGGTGAACAATTCTTTGCCGGTACCACCTCATTTATTGCAGTAGCACTTGTTACTTGGATGGTTTTTTGGATGAAGCGAGCTGCCAGAACTTTACGTGATGAGTTACATGGCAAGGTAGATAATGCATTAACAGCTGGTCCATTAGCCCTTGCTGCAGCTGCTTTTTTTGCTGTTGCCAGAGAGGGCTTAGAAACAGCTTTGTTTGTGTATACAAACTTTAAAACAGTTGCCGCTACATCATCAGCATCAATCGGTCTTATTCTTGGCTTAACCCTTGCCGTAGTGCTTGGCTACCTAATCTATAACCGATCAGTTAAATTAAATTTAGGAAAGTTTTTTACTATTACTGGAATTGCATTAATTATCGTAGCCGCTGGAGTTTTGTCCTACGGTGTACATGAATACCAAGAGTTAGGTTGGCTACCTGGTAACACCTCATATGCTTGGGATATCTCATCATTTATGGCAAAGGACTCAATCGCTGGTTCCTTGCTGGCCGGCACAATTGGCTTTGATGTAAACACCTCATGGCTGCAGTTGCTGCTTTGGGTCTCTTACCTTGGAATTACTCTTCGCCTGTATACCCAACCTGCTCGCGTGAAAACCGCCCAATTAGTTAAGTAGTCGCACTACCCAATTCGCCTACTGGCGAGTAACCTAGCCTTATCAAGTAAGTAGCTAGGGGAAATAATGACCAAAAGCGCAACCGCAAAAACTAATGTGGTCTTGGTGGATGCAGTTAGAACTCCATTCGGAAAAGCTGGCTCCCTCTACGCTGAAACAAGAGCTGATGACATTATGGTTCGCTGCATTCGCGGCTTGCTTGAGCGAAATCCAAATCTACCAGTAGATCAAATTGATGATGTTGCGATCGCAGCTGCAACTCAAACTGGTGATCAAGGAATGAATATTGGCCGTTCTGTTTCAATATTAGCTGGTATTCCAAAATCTGTTCCTGGTTACTCTATTGATCGTTGGTGCGCAGGTGCATTAACTGCCGTAACCACAATTGCCGGTGGCATAAATATGGGTGCTTATGATCTTGCAATTGCCGGTGGAGTTGAACATATGGGACACCATCCAATGGGTGATGGCATGGATCCAAATCCAAGATATTTAGCAGAAAAATTAGTTGATACCGATGCGCTGCAAATGGGCGCAACTGCAGAACGACTACACGATAAGTTTCCTCACCTTACAAAAGAGCGCGCCGATAAATACGCATTAGCATCCCAACAAAAAACTGCTGCTGCATACGCAGCAAATAAAATTCAACCAGATTTAATTCCAGTTGCAACTAGAACTGCTGAGCTTGGTTGGGGTATGGCAACAGTTGATGAACCGCCACGGCCACAAACAACTCTTGAGGCATTAGCTGCTCTTAAAACACCATTTAGAGCCGCTGGTCGAGTAACAGCTGGAAATGCAGCTGGTTTAAATGATGGTGCAACGGCTGCAATCTTGGCATCAGAAAGTAAGGCAAAAGAATTAAATCTACCTATCAAAGCGAAAATGGTTTCATTTGCATTTGCTGGCGTTGAACCAGAGATCATGGGCTACGGACCAGTACCAAGCACCATTAAGGCGCTTAAAAAAGCTGGTTTAGATATTACTGATATTGGATTATTTGAAGTAAATGAGGCCTTTGCAATTCAAGTACTTTCCTTCTTAGATCACTTTGGTATTGCAGATGATGATAAGCGAGTAAATATTTATGGTGGTGCGATAGCAGTTGGTCATCCACTTGCATCCTCTGGCGTGAGATTAATTCTTAACTTAGCAAATGGTTTTAAAGAGCAACCTGAAGTTCGCTATGGAATTACCACTATGTGTATTGGCTTAGGCATGGGTGGCACAATTAT
>WLSX01000064.1 GCA_009705675.1 Actinomycetota bacterium
ATGATTAAGGCCGTAATTGGAAATGCTGGCGCAATCAAAGTAAACATAAATGGCTCTGATTTAGGAGTCGCTGGCGCTGAAGGTCAGGTAGTTCGGTTAGATTTTGATCCAAATGGGCAGCTGTAACAGACAAAACTGAAATTTAGTTGTTAGCCCGCGCTATCCTTAGCGCATAGTGAGTTCCCAAACAATAAATCAAAAAACACCACGCACTGTTGCCTTGGTGACTTTAGGGTGTGCGCGAAATGAGACTGACTCAGAGGAGTTAGCTGGCAGATTAGCAGCCGATGGTTGGCAATTAGTTTCAGATCCAGCTCTTGCTGAGATTGCAGTAATTAACACTTGCGGATTTATTGAAAGTGCTAAAAAAGATTCAGTCGATGCCCTCCTTGAGGCACACTCCTTGAAAGGAAATGGTGTTACCAAAGCAGTAGTTGCTGTTGGTTGCATGGCAGAGCGATATGGAAATGAGTTGGCTTCAGCACTCCCAGAGGCTGATGCAATTTTAGGTTTTGACGATTATCAAGATATCTCTGCCCGGCTTTCAACAATTATTGATGGTGGAAAAATTACGACTCACACACCAAAGGATCGAAGAACATTATTGCCGATCGCACCTGCTGATCGAGCTGAAAAGAAAGCGGCGGCAAAAATTGATGGCCCTTCACCTTTAGGCACCGTACTTCGCAAAAGGTTAGATAACGCACCAATTGCACCACTTAAGATCGCCAGCGGCTGTGACCGCAGGTGTTCCTTTTGTGCCATCCCATACTTTCGTGGCTCATTTGTCTCTCGAAGGCCAACAGAGATTATCGAAGAGGCAAAGTGGCTGGCAGATAGTGGGGTCTCAGAGATTTATCTTGTAAGTGAGAACACGACCTCATATGGCAAAGATTTTGGTGATTTAAAGTTAATGGAAAAGATGCTGCCTGATCTTTCAAAAATTGATGGGATTAAACGAATCAGACTCTCATACCTGCAGCCTGCTGAAGTGAGACCATCATTATTGCAAGCGATGGTTTCAGTGGACAAAGTAGTTCCATACTTTGATCTCTCATTCCAACATGCAAATGGTGATCTGCTTCGAAGTATGCGCAGATTTGGTGATGGTGAGAAATTCTTGCACCTAATCACACAAATTAGAGCACTAAATCCAGAGGCAGGAATTAGATCTAACTTTATTGTGGGCTTTCCAGGTGAAAGTGATGCGCAGTTTATGGATTTAATTGAATTCTTAACTCAAGCCCAATTAGATGCAATTGGCATATTTGGTTACTCCGATGAGGATAAAACCGAGGGCAAAACCCTAGAAAATAAAGTAGCGCCAGAGTTAATTACTGAGCGGGTGAATGAACTTTCAACCTTAGTTGATGAGTTAATTACCCAACGGGCAGAGGCTCGAATTGGACAAAAGGTTTCAGTCTTAATTGAAGATGAAGCTGAGCAAGAAGGTAGAGCTGAACATCAAGGACCGGATGTGGATGGATCAACATTTATTAAATCCCGCAATAAGTATCGGGTAGGTGAGTATGTTGATGCGGTGGTAAGTGATGTGATAGGCGTTGATTTGATTGCGCAGGTCTTATGAAAAAAGTTGATCGCCCAAATCTGCCTAACTCGCTAACAATTTTTCGGATACTGGCGCTACCATTTTGTGCATACGCATTATTTAAAAATAATGGTACCGATGATAACTGGCGCATCATCGCCTTCACACTCTTTTTTATTGTCGGTTTAAGTGATGTATTAGATGGCAAATTAGCCAGAGATCGAAATCAGATTACTGAGTTTGGAAAGTTATTAGATCCAATCGCTGATAAAGCAATGCTTGCTACCGCCACAATCGGTGCCTCATACCTTGGAATGCTTTCCTGGTGGGTAACAGCGGTATTTTTAATTAGAGAGATAGCGGTAACGATTCTGCGCTTTGCGGTAATTAAAAAAGGTGTAATCCCAGCTAGTAAGGGTGGAAAGATTAAGAGTTTTTTTCAAAGCTTTGGAGTGGGATTTTATATTTTGCCACTTCCTTCCTACCTAGATATCCCACGGGCAATCTTTATGGCAGTTGCTATTTATCTAACTATTGCAACGGGGGTCGATTACTTTAGAAAGGCGCTTAAAAAGTGAGTGAGCAATTAATTGCAAAATCTGTGATTAAAGCGCTAACAAAGCAAAAGAAAAGTATTTGTGTGGCCGAATCTATTACCGGTGGTGGATTAGGGCAGGTGTTAACCCAAATTCCTGGCTCATCTAAGGTTTTTATCGGGGGAGTGATTACCTATAGCGATGAATTAAAAGTTTCTGAACTTGGCGTAAGTAAATCTGATTTAAAAAAATACACCGCTGTCTCTGAACAGGTTGCAATTGCAATGGCAAAGGGTGCGCTTAAGAAATTTAAAACTGATTTTGCAGTTTCAACAACTGGAGTTGCAGGACCGGGGGCTGCCTATGGACAAAAGGCTGGTACAGCTTGGATCGGTGTGGCCAGTAAAAAAGAGGCCTTTGCGATCAACCTCTCCCTGCCCGGTAAGCGAGATGTGATCCGACATGCGATTATTGCCAGCGCATTAGCTGCCCTAGAGCGTATTCTTAAGCCGTGATCCTCTTACGTACCCACATCGGAAGCTCCCTTCGTGCTGCTCGAATTGAGCAAGGTCGCACCCTACGAGATGTTGCAAAGAGTGCAAAGGTTTCACTCGGCTATTTATCTGAGGTAGAGCGCGGACACAAAGAGGCATCAAGTGAATTATTAAATGCAATTTGTTCAGCCCTAGATCTATCTCTTTCCACAATCTTGGTTGATGTTGCCACTGTGGTTAAAACCCACGAATCCCCAGTACTAACAATCTCAACTTTGCAAGTGGTAGAGACCGCAGCTTAAGTTGTCTGCCCAGCCGGCGGTTGCACCATACGCCCGCCAAAGTGCTACCAGTAATAAATCTCGCGCTGCCATCTTTCATGGTGCTAAATTAGTTATTGCAGATGTTGGCAACTACCAATCTAATATTGCAGATATTGCACTCACCGCCCAAGTTTCAAAAGCTACGATCTACAATCAATTTGCTGATAAAGCAGAGATGATGGAGTGCTTGGTTGAATCTGAGGTAATTAGGTTGACTGATATAGCGCTCGCAGCATCTTCAAGACAAGAGGCTTTATTCGTACTCTCAACTGCAATCTCTCAGGATGAAGTACTGCGTAAATTAACCCAAACAGATCCAACTGATATTGCAAAGCTGGTAACTATCTCAAGCCACCCAACCTGGGTGCTTGCCCACCAAGGGATTGCAAAAATCTTTGGCGCAGATTCTGCTGCCTGTGGTGTGATCCTTCGTTGGTTAATTGGCCAGATCGCCTCCCCAATTACCCAAGAGGAGTCATTAGCTCAATCAAAACGATTGGCTAATTCACTTTTTAATTAGCAATGAGAATCTCAGAGCTTCGCACGCGACTAAATAATTACTTCCCAGATGCTGATACCTATGCCCGCGACATCATCCATAGCGAGTTAGGTGGGATTAGTGTTAACGGTGCAATTGAGCTGGGGATGGAGCCGGATGAGATTTGGAAGGCGGTAGTTCGCCATAACCCTGCGATGCCGGAGAAATACAGATAACGGCGTGTCCTAGCCACCTTTTAGCCTTTCGAACAGTTGTTCGATACACTTATCCTGCCCAACCAGAGCGGTTCCACAGTTCCGCTGGCACCCCGTGCCAGCCGTCAGTGATGTTCCGTACCTTCTGGACCGAAAGATGACCTCGCTAGTAGGAGTTGAAAGCCCTAGAGCTGGTCAAGGAGACGAAAGGAAATAAATCACTATGGCCTCTGCAAATAGAGAACCACAAGATGATAAGAAAGAAGATAAACGATCTAGTGATCGTGCTAAATCCCTAGATACCGCCCTTGCCCAAATCGAGCGTCAGTTCGGTAAAGGATCGGTAATGAAGATGGGAGATCGCAAAGCTGTTGCTATGGAGGTAATTCCAACTGGCTCAGTTGCATTAGATATCGCACTCGGCGTCGGTGGCTTGCCACGTGGCCGCGTTGTTGAGATCTACGGCCCAGAATCATCCGGTAAAACCACA
>WLSX01000065.1 GCA_009705675.1 Actinomycetota bacterium
GAGATGATTATTAAAACTGTTAAAGAATCAGCACCTGGCTCAAAATGGGCGATTGGCACTGAACTTAATCTTGTACAACGGCTTGCAAATGAGAATCCAGATAAACAGGTAGTTTTCTTAGATAAAACTGTGTGTTATTGCTCAACTATGAACCGAATTGATCTGCCCCACCTAGTTTGGGCGATGGAATCCTTAGTAAATGGCCGGCTTGAGAATCAGATCGTAGTTGAGGAAAAGATCGCAAAGTGGGCCAAAGTTGCATTAGAGCGAATGTTGGCTCTACCTTAATCTCATGTCCGATAAAAAAGGTAAGCCAACGCCAAAGCGTAAGGAAGCAGAAGCCAAGTTAAAGGTTTCATCCCTATCACCGGCTGCAAGTAAAGAAGCAAAGAAAGCATTAAAGGCACAAGAGCGAGTTAGAAGGTTGGAGAGCAGAGCTGCCTATATGCGCGGTGAAGAGAGTGCACTGCCTGCTAGAGATAAGGGACCTGCCAGAAGATTTGTTAGAAACTATGTTGATGAACGCAAATCAGTTACCGAATACTTTTTAGTAATAATCATGTTTGTTTTATTTTTAACTTTAATTCCAACTCCGGCGGTGCAATTAGCTGCAATCGCACTTATGTACTCTGCCATGGTTTGGATTGGAATAGATGGCTTCCTGCTCTCCCGCAGAATTAAAAAAGCGGTAGCAAAGGAGTACCCCGGCACATCTACAAAAGGTCTGGGTCTCTATGGTTGGATGCGATCTACTCAATTAAGAAGACTTAGAGCACCCGCTCCACAAACCGGACGTGGTGTTAAGAAGTAAAAGTTAAGCGCGTGGTTTAGGACTTACAGTCTTTGCTGGATCTTTCTCAACTACATTGGCAAGAGCAGCATCGATCTCAGCCATAATTGATTTATCTAGCTTTACCCCAGTTGCCTTCACATTCTCTTTGATCTGAGCAGGCTTAGTGGCACCAATAATCGCACTTGAAACATTTGGATTTTGTAATACCCAAGCGATTGCAAGTTGGGCAGGAGTTAAATCCACCTTCTTAGCAATTGGAATTAACTTCTGCGCAGCGGTTAATACTGGCTCAGTCATAAATTTAGAGATCATATTTGCGCCACCTTTTTTATCGGTTGCTCTAGATCCAGCTGGTGCTTTCTTTCCAGGTAAGTACTTACCTGTTAAAACACCTTGCGCGATTGGCGACCAAACAATCTGGCCAATTCCCTCTTTCTCGCACAATGGCACAACCTGCGATTCAATTACTCGCCACAACATTGAGTACTGAGGTTGGCTTGAGATAAATCGGTAGTAGCCCTTTGCATCTTGAATTTTAAGTGCGGCCGCAATCTGTTCGGCGTTCCACTCTGAAAAACCAATATATAAAACCTTGCCACTTCTAATTAGGTCATCAAATGCACCTAAGGTCTCCTCCAGTGGAGTTTCATAATCAAATCGGTGTGCTTGATAAAGATCAACATAATCAGTCTTTAACCGCTTAAGAGATGCGTTACATGACTCCATAATGTGCTTACGGGAAAGGCCGCGATCATTTTTGCCAGTACCAGTTGGCCAGTAAACCTTGGTAAATAATTCATAAGACTCACGCTTAACACCCTTTAATGCTTTTCCTAAAACACTCTCCGCTTTAGTTCCAGCATAAACATCTGCCGTATCTAAAGTGGTAATACCTAGCTCTAACGCTGCTCTTACACATTTAGTGGCCGCATCTGCCTCAACCTGGGAACCATGGGTAATCCAGTTTCCATAAGTTAGCTCTGATACATACATTCCAGTACTGCCAAGGCGTCTATGTTCCATATTCCAACCATAACCTGCTCAGAAGAGGAGTGCAATACTCGCGCGTTGAGTTGTATTCGCCAGCAATAACCACCACAATCTGCCAACAATTTAATATTGAAAGTAAAAGAGTGTGACTGGGGGAAGTCGGTGTAAATCCGACGCTGTCCCGCAACCGTGAGAAAGATTTCTTTCAAGTCGGATTACCCAACACATTTATTTATCCACCCGTCGAGGATTGCGGGGCGAGGATTCTCATCTAGGTGAGTTTCTACGCTTTCGTGAAACTCTCTTATGAGAGGCATTAAATGTTTAGTAGTAAATTAGAAGAAGGTAAAAAGTTTCTCCCGGCAATTTTAGTAATTGCGTTAGTTATCGCAGGTGTCTCATTCTGGTCATCAAAGTCAGCTGGAAATTGTGTCAATGTCACGATCGATTACGGTGTTTTAGATTCACAAAATCAAAATTATGAAAAGTGCTTACCTGCAAGTGGTGATGTAACCGCGTTAGATCTTATGAATAACGCAAACTTTAAGATCGATGGCACTGAAAAATATGGTAATCAGATAGTTTGCAGATTAAATAACCTGCCAAAGCCAAATCAACCAATTGGTGTCAAGGGGCATGAGGATTACATTGAATCTTGCAAAGATATGCCAGCTGAGTTTGCCTATTGGGCGGTCTTTGAAAAAAGAAAACAGGCTATTCCAAACCCAGCAGATTTAAATACTAAATGGACATATGCGCAGGTAGGCGTTGCAGAACTTACTTTAAAAGCCGGTGATTCCCTTGCCTTTGTCTTTACCGACAATGGTAATGTTAAGTATCCAAAGTAGGAGTGGCGATAATGAATAGCACATTGAGAACTGATTCAAAGATTGTTGTTGCCAAAAATGGCACCGCAATCAAATCGCTATTTTTAAAGTTATTTGGGCTAGGCATGCACCTATCAATTTTGATTGCCGGTACAAATCTGGCTGAAAAATTATGGCGTGCTTGGGGTGCTTGCTAAGTATTGCTTTAAATCTGGTTTAGCTTTAACGAACCTTAGATGGCACAAATGGCAGAGCTACCACCTCAAATGGGCTGTTAGCTCCTCTGATATCAATTAAAACTTGATCACCCTTTGCCACTTTGGAATCGATTAAAGCTAAACCAATTCCCTTTTTAAGTCCGGGTGAGAATGTTCCACTGGTCACAACCCCAATTACCTCACCAGATAAATTTTTAACCTGCATATCTTTTCGAGGAATGCCTCGCTCAGTAGACAAAATAGCCTTCAACTTTAACTTCGTGCCATTTTCCTTTTGATCTGAAAGAACCTTCTTGCCACGGAAAATCTCTTTACTCCAACCGACCGCCCAGCCGGCTGCTGCTTGTACTGGTGAAATCTCAAGGGATAACTCATGACCATGAAGTGGATAACCCATTTCAGTTCGCAAAATATCTCTAGCACCTAATCCGCAGAGTGTGCCATTTAATTTTTCAACAACCTCAACTAACTTATTCCAAACTTTTTCAGTATCTGCCCACCGTGGAATAATTTCAAAGCCAATCTCACCGGTGTAACCAGTTCGACACAAGATAATTGGTGAGCTATCTATCTGGGTATTAACAAACTCCATGTAATCCATATCAGTCTTAATACCAATTAAATCTAGAGCCTTTACTGAATCTGGGCCCTGCACCGCAATTACGCCAAAATCTTTATGTAGATTTTTCACCTCGACCGCCGCGGGAGCGTTTGCTTTTAAAATTTCAAATACTGATCCGGTATTTGAAGCATTAGGAACTAAAAATAGATCTGTATCAGAGTTGCGATAGACAATCAGATCATCAACTACGCCGCCATCCTCATTACAAAGTAATGTGTATTGGGCTTGGCTGGTAGTAATTCGATTTAAATCATTGGTGACCATTTGATTTAAAAAATTAAGGGCGCCCTCACCTTTTAATGAGATCTTGCCAAGGTGAGAAACATCAAAAATTCCAACTCGCTGCCGTACTGCTGAATACTCTGCAATCACGCCAGTATCTGGGTATTCAATTGGCATAAGCCAGCCACCAAAATCTGCCATCTTTGCATTTCGCCCCTGATGCTTAGCGGCAAGTGGTGAGTTGTTCATTATCCAAACCTACACTCCCCTGATCGAAGTTGTAGGTAAGTACTAAAGCGGGGATTATCAACTTTTATAAGTATCCCTTAGGCTTACCCA
>WLSX01000066.1 GCA_009705675.1 Actinomycetota bacterium
AACTACGACAGGTAGGCCACAGGCGCTTGCTTCAAGGTAGGCAATACCTAAACCTTCAACCTCAAAACCAAAAAATCTTGATCTAACTGGCATAGCAAATACTTCTCCAAGACAGATGTAATCTGCTAAATCACCATGTGGAACTCGGCCAGTAAAAATTACTTTATGTGTTACCCCTAACTGTCTTGCTGAATTTCGCAACATCTGCTCAATCGGGCCTTGCCCAACTATTAATAAAATTGCATCTGGAAATTTTTCTAAGATACTAGGAAGTGCCTTAATCAATTGGTCCTGGCCTTTGCGATGTACTAATCGAGCAACACATACAATTACTCGTCTACCCTCAAGTTGATACCTTTCAATTAGTTCTGGATTTGGCTTTTTTGGTTGAAAGTAATTTGTATCTATGCCAGGTGCAATCTGGACTAGCTTATTAACTTCAGTAGTTGCCTTACTGATCTCATTTTTAGTAAATGCCCCAAGGTATCCAAGTTTGTCTACATCTTTAATAATTTTTCTTAATATTTGTTTTAGGATTGGAATTTTTGCCCACCAAACCTCATGACCATGACTTAGCGCCACAATGTTGCTCGCTCCCCCGTTACGTAATTGATTTGCCATAAAACCAAGAGGGGCAGCTGCGCCAAACCAGACATTTTGAATTTCATACTGCTTTAAAATACCAACCGCTTTGCGAGTAATTCTTGGGGTCGGCAGCAAGATTTTGGCTCGATCTCTAATTACGGTTGCGCCAAACTTCTCCAAAAGTTGGGCATCAAATGGTGCATGCCCCTTCTGGCTTGATGTGTAGATGAGTAATGAATTTTTAGGTAAACCTTCTAGTAATCCCAAAATAAATGTTTCAATTCCACCAGCCCGTGGCCCTAAATCATTGGTGACTAGAAGAACTTTCTTATCGCTATAAACGGCGAGCTCCAATATAAGGTTTCTTACCCAGATCAAACTCAGCAATCTTTACTCGTGCCCCTGTATGTGGGGCATGGAGCATTCGATTTCCGCCAAGATAAATCGCAACATGTGAAATTGGTTTTCCAAAAAATACAAGATCTCCTGGAAGTAAATCTTTACGGGCAATAGATTTTCCATAGTTATATTGGGCTCTAGATGAGTGAGGCAAAGAGACACCTGCAGCTTGAAATGCTCGCATGGTTAAACCAGAGCAATCCCAGTAAACAAGTCCATCTGCACCAAAAACATACTTATCACCAATCTGAGCAAGTGCATATTTAATTGCAACTCCACCTCGACCGCCAACACTTGCATACTTACCTGCATCGGCCAATGAACTTTCTTGGTCAGCGTTCTCTTGGTCCTCATTTAACTTTGCCAGTCGCTCACGCTCTGCCGCAGTTAGCTTTGCTAGTAAATCTTCAGCCTCTTTCAATTTACCATTTGCAATTTCAAGTTGCTTTGTAAATTTTGCCTCAGCAGCTCTTACTAATGCCAACTTATCTGTAACGGTAAAGGTTGTTGCATTTAATCTTTGCGTAGCGACTGAAAATTTCTTTAAATCTGCACCTTTTTTTCTAGTGACTGCCTCAAGGGAACCGGCTGCGGATAGATAAAGTGCTGGGTCTGATGAAAAAAGTAATTCTAAAGATTGACTTAGTGGACCGGATTTATATTGCTCAGCTGCAATTGCTCCAATAATTTTATGCATTTGATCAACCGATGCACCTTGTTGGGTTGCTTGTTGTTGGACTGAATCAAGCGTGCGCTTTAATTTTGCAAGTTGAACCTTTGCATCTTGAGCACCCTCAGCAGCTGAAGCTGCCTGCTCCTGCAGATCTCTAACCCGTCCTTGTACCTCTATTAAATTTGGCGCAGCATTTGCTGTAGCTGGGATTAAAGTGGAACTGAAAATTACTGCGGCAAAAATTGCTCGAAGTGAATTTCTCATTCCGAAAGGTTAGTCACCTAAAGTGCGCTAACTCAACCCAACTTAAGCGTAGTGTGCTGAGAATTATCTAAATTTTCGGCCTTTTATTTGTATTTGATCCGCTATTTAGCCGATATCGCGAAGTTTGCGCACTTTCCTGTTTCCGGCCTCAAATCTTAAGGGCGGAACTAATCCGGCTGTGGCTAGTAAATTAATTGCAGCTTTATCCTTATTAGTAAGTTCAGCATTTTTTCCAGGGGCTGGTTTTATATTCAGCAACACTGAAACAACACAATCGCCACAGGCGATCTCGCGCATTACACAACTATCACAATTGATGATCATGAGTTAAAGGTTAGGACAAGCCACTGACACTCGCTAACCTAAAGCCTGTGAGAGAGATAATTACCACCGCAAACCTGATCGTGGGCAAAGATGGCTCAACGACTGCAAACAACTCCTCAATTGGCCTATCTACTGATGAGGACCGGGCTAGATTTAAGCAGTTACGCAGTAAGGCAGATCTAATTTTAATTGGTGGAAATACTGCCCGGCGCGAGCCCTATAAAAAGACTCCAGTCCCGCTATTTATTCTTACCCATGCAAAGGTTAGATTGCAGCCAAAAAATCAACTAGCAAAACAGTTCTCAATGAGTATCACCGAGTTATTATCAGAAATCTCAAATAACTTTGCACCCACCGAGAGTCTCTCTTCGATTAATCTACTAGTTGAAGCTGGACCGATTTTACTTCAACAAATGATTGATCTCTCCCTTATCGACAACCTATACCTGACCAAAAATCTAGAAAAAGATGGTGAGAATAAGATTTCAATTGAAAACTTAATTAAGCCATTTAAATTAATTACTAGTGAAAGGGTTGGATCCTGCGAGTTTATGCACTACCAAAAGCACTAACCTAAAGAAATAATTACAACTCCCAATACAGCAAAACAAACTCCTAAATATTGAAGTTTATGTAACCGCTCATGAAGTAATTTAAAAGCAAGTAATGCAGTAACAATCGGGAAAAGTGAACCTAAAACTACCGCTAGAGAAACTAGTCCTTTAGTTGTTGCAACACCAAGCAATACATTTCCAAAAAAGTCAGCCCCTCCAATACCAATTAAAACAGGGATATCTTTCTTAGAAAATCCCCCCGTAGTTTTAAATTTTGCAAATAATGCTAATGAAATAATAAAAGTAGTAAAACGCATAGTGGTCATAGTCATAATCGCACTTGATTTAGAGCCTTGAGCGATAAATGTAATTGCACTACCAAATCCAAAAGCTGCAATCAGTGCGTAAACTAATGGGCGAACGGAAATTCCACCTTTAATCTCTGGCCCACTTGCACAAAATGCTCCAGTGAGGGCAACTGCCATGCCAGCCAATTGCACCGCACTCGGTTTTTCGCCATTAATAAATGCAACGGTTAAAGGAATCAAAGCAGAGAGTGAACTAATGGGTGAAACCACACCCATGCGACCGGTAGCAAGGCCGGCATAAAAAGCGGTTAAGCCAATAAAGCCCAACGTGCCGGCAAATACGCCTGGTAAAAAGTAATTACTCCAACTTAAAGTTGGTGCAAACCATGAGGATGTTATTAAGACAACTATTAATCCAAATAACAAACCAAAAGATTGTGAAACTCCAGTAACAGCTAGTGCCTTATATTTCTTTGTTAAATTCCCGCCAAAAAAATCTGCCGTTCCCCATAGGAGTGATGAGAACAATGCAAGAAATGAGGCCATTAATTAAGCCTACTGTGAAAAGTTGAGCCATTTGCTCTGGTCATCTGCTCGCGCCTTCACTTACTTCTATCCGATACAAATTATCCTTAGTCAGTGAATCCCACCTTCGATCAATTAATCGCACCGCTTTTAGCATTAAAGCCCCGGGGTGAAATATTGCTTGAAACAGTTCCGGCGCCACAAAAATTAGCACCTCATGCATTAGCAATGACTGCCGATGTATTAGAAGATGCTGCAACTGGACGATTTGTTTTACTTCATGACCCCGCTACGCAAGAGGGTTGGGGCGGGCAATGGCGATGTGTAACTTTTGCTAGAGCTGCAATTGATTTAGAGATGGCATCTGA
>WLSX01000067.1 GCA_009705675.1 Actinomycetota bacterium
AGATATGAATGCATTTTCAGAGAACTTCGCACATGAGGATTACTTCATGCAACAAGCAAGAGCAAATGGCGAAGAGGTCGGAGCTTCTGATCCAACACCTGGAGTTGGTAATTTTCTAAAATTTGCAGTACAAATTACTAAAGCTAAATCAGTTGTTGAAATTGGTACTGGTTCAGGTGTTGGCGGCTTATGGTTACTTAGCGGAATGCCATCTGATGGTGTCTTAACAACAATTGATTCTGAGCGCGAGCATTCAAAGATTGCCCGCAATATATTCGAAGAAGCTGATATTGCTTCAACCAGGTATCGAATTATTACTGGTAAGTTAATTGAAGTTGTAGGAAAGCTTGCAGATAGTTCTTATGAATTAGTAATTATTCGCCCAGCTTTAGATCTTTTTGACATGGTGCAAGAGTCTTATCGTTTGCTTAAGCCAAGTGGCTTGTTAGTTATTGATCAAGCATTAAGTGGCGGAAAGGTTGCCGATCCAACTCAGCGCGATCCTGAGAGTATTGCTAGAAGAGATGGAATAAAGGTAATAAAAGAGGATGAGAGATGGGCAGCCTCAGTGCTTCCAATTGGCGCAGGTGTCTTAGTAGCGAATAAACTTACTTAAATGAAGCAACCATCAAATACTCCATGGTGGCAGCCAAGTGATCAAGCTAAACAAACTCGGATAATTCAATCTAAAAGTAACTCAAATTTTTTTATTCTTGCGGTAGTCATTGCACTAATTGCTGGGGGAATCGGTGCAACAATTGGACGAAGTTCTATCTCTAATGTTGGTGCAAATTTGGTCGAAACCAAAAACAAAGTAGAGAGAGCTCCAGATTCAATTGCGGCACTTGCTGCTCGAGTGATTCCAGCGGTTGTTTCAATTTCAGTAAAGGGTGCTACCGGATCTGATACTGGCTCAGGTTTTTTCTTAGATAGCAATGGCTATATCCTGACTAATAATCATGTGGTTGAAGCAGCAGCAACAAGCGGAACAATCACAGTTGAGTTATCAGATGGTAAAAAATATGGGGCTAAATTAATTGGCAGAGATGGCTCTTATGACCTTGCTGTTCTTAAAATTGATGTCGTTGCTGCCCCTACCTTACAACTTGGAAATAGCGACCAAGTACAAGTAGGGGATGCAGTAATTGCAATTGGCTCCCCACTTGGTTTATCTGGAACTGTTACCTCCGGAATAATTAGCTCAAAAAATCGTGCGGTAACAACCGGTAACGGAAGTGGTGAGAGTTCATTTATTAATGCATTGCAAACTGATGCAGCGATTAATCCTGGAAACTCTGGCGGACCACTAGTAGATGCAACTGGGGCGGTAATAGGAGTTAACTCCGCAATTGCCACACTTGGTTCGAGCAGTCAATCAGGTTCAATCGGTTTAGGTTTTGCAATTCCAATTAATCAAGCAAAGAAAACTGCTGAGCAATTAATTAAAACCGGATCTGCAACCTATCCAATAATGGGAATATCAGTAGATACTCGATACACCGGAACTGGTGCTTTAATTTCAAGTGAAGGTGTTGGTATTACACCTGCTGGGCCAGCAGATAAAGCAGGACTAAAGGTTGGCGATGTAATCATTCAATTCGGCGGCGTAAATATTGGAAACTCTGATGAGTTAATTGTTGCAATTAGAAGTAAAAACATTGGAGATAAAGTTAAAGTCAAATACACAAGGAACAACGTAACCAGAGAGGCAACTGTGACTTTAGCTGCCTCAAAGAAGTAGTCTATGTTTAATATTGGTGGCGGAGAAATAATTGGCTTATTAATTTTAGGTATGATTTTAATTGGCCCAGATCGTATGCCGAGTGTTGCGGCAGATGCGGCTAAATTATTAGTTAAATTGAAAAACATTGCTCAAACTGCAACCAATGAATTGAAAGAAAATCTTGGGCCTGGTTATGAAGATTTGCAGGTCAAGGATTTAAATCCAAAGGCTTTTATTAAAAAACATATAGGTGATGTAATTGATATGGAAGATTTTGATTCTAAACCAAAACCAAAGATTGATCCAGAGATTCTATGAGCACTATAGATCAAATTAATACTGCCCTAGGGACGGTAATTGACCCTGAACTTCATAAGCCCCTTCCAGAATTAGGAATGGTTGAAAGTGTTGAGTTTAATTCTGGGGTAGCAAAAATTGTAATTTTGCTAACCATAGTTGGATGTCCAATGAAGGATCGTTTACATGCAGACATAAGTAAATCCCTTAGTAATATCGCAGAGATTAAAAGTGTTGAAATTAATTTTGGAGTCATGAATGAAGAACAACGCAATAATGTTAAGAAGCTAATTAGAGGTGGCAGGGAGAAATTTATTCCATTTGCTCAGCCTGAATCCTTAACTAGAGTTTTAGGAATTGCTTCTGGTAAAGGTGGGGTTGGTAAATCATCTGTAACTGTTAATTTAGCAGTGGCTGCAGCGGCCCGCGGATTAAAAGTTGGAATCTTAGATGCTGATGTTTACGGACACTCAATTCCTAGACTTATGGGAATCCTTGATAAAAGACCAACTGCAATTGATCAAACCTTTATTCCAGTTGAAAATTATGGCGTGAAAGTTGTTTCAATGGAGATGTTTAAACCTGAAAGATCAGATCCAGTTGCTTATCGTGGACCACTATTACACCGAGTGTTAGAGCAATTATTAAGTGATGCTTATTGGGGAGATTTAGATCTTTTACTTCTTGATTTACCACCTGGTACCGGCGATATTGCTATCTCTCTTGGCCAGTTAATTCCAGGTTCTGAAATTATTGTTGTAACTACACCACAGGTAGCAGCAGCTGAGGTTGCCGAGCGTGCCGGAAGGATCGCCCATCAAATTAAACAACCAGTAATTGGTGTAATTGAAAATATGTCAGATAGTGCCTGCGCTAAGTGCGGAGAGAAGATTTCAATATTTGGTAGTGGTGGAGGTGAGGAAACAGCAAGAAGGCTTAGTGAATTAGTTGGCGCAGATGTTCCACTTTTAGCAAAAGTTCCTTTTAATTCCGAACTTCGTGAAGGTGGAGATGCTGGAACCCCGATTGTTTTATCAGATCAAAATGCAATGTTAATTTTTAACGGTATTTTAGATAAAATTATTATTCGACCTAAATCCTTACTAGGAGTTAGATTAAATATTAACGCTTAAGATTTTTTATTAAGCTTATTAATTATCTCTTCAACAGCATCTGAAATCTCACTGTGTAGGTAATCGCGTGTAGTTACTTCACCTAATGCTGTTCTTAAGCTCGCTAATTCTCGAGTTAAGTACTCGGTATCAGCAATATTTCGTTCATCCCGCTCTCGGTCTTCATTGCCTTGAATACGATCACGGTCAGTCTGTCTGTTTTGTGCTAACAGAATAAGAGGGGCTGCATATGAAGCTTGCAGTGAAAGCAAAAGTGTTAAAAATATGAATGGGTAGTGATCAAATTTTAAGTTATCTGGAGCTAATGAGTTCCAGGTAACCCAAAGCAGCACAAATGCAGTCATGTAAACCAAGAATCGTGCAGTACCTAAAAAGCGTGCAAACCTCTCAGACCAACGGCCAAATGCCTCTGGATCATAAGAAGGTTTAAGTGTTCTACGAGCCTCGCGTGGAAACTCGAGCGAATTCTTATTTATTTTCTGCTTTGCCATGATTATCTATCTCCTCCCTCTCTCCTAACTGATTCTTCATGTCGCCAATTTTCAGGCAGTAAATGATCAAGCACGTCATCGATAGTTACCGCACCAAGTAGACGCTCATTTGCGTCAACTACTGGCACCGCTAATAAGTTATAGCTTGCTAAATATGAAGCTACCTCATTTAAAGTTGCCTCAGCTGATAATGGTGCAATATCACTATCTAAAATTCCACCAAGTAGTGTTGCAGGTGGCTCTCTTAGTAACCGTTGGATATGAACAATTCCCATTAATCTTCCAGTAGGAGTTTCAATAGGCTGGCGACAAACAAACACTTGAGAAGCAAGACCTGGTGCGACCTC
>WLSX01000068.1 GCA_009705675.1 Actinomycetota bacterium
CGGCCAGTTTTTTCCTCAATTGTTTTAAGCCAAGTTTCTGCCCAAAGAGTTACCATGCTGCGGGACATAGTTTTAATACAAACACCAGATTTATTCTTCTTCACACAGTTATTTTCTAAATCAAGGGCAAGTGGTAAATCTCGTTCGTTATAACCGCCTAGGGATGCCAGCCGCCAAATAACCTTTTGTGCCTGCGCCTTTGCATCTCTAATCACATACTCAGAGTCTTCACTATTTGGTAGGTATGCAAAGTGATACATACCGGTGTAAAGACCGGCGGCCTGGGCTGCATTTCTATCGCCGACCAACCACTTCATAGTCTCAATATCTGCTGCCTCTTGCGCATCACTTGCTTTAATTAAAACAAATCGCATTCCAGCATCAAACATTTTCTTAAAATCAATTGGCTTATCATTTGGATGTTGCCATCTGCTTACATCAGAGCCCTGGATGCGCCCACCAGTTAATTTACTGGTCTCAGCCGTTATAAATAGAGCGTTTGAATCTGCAAAAGTCTTGGAGTTATCAACCTTAAAATTAGCTGGCTTTGAAAGTGTTTTCTTTTTGCCAATAGTTACAGTTGCTTTGTATTGACCTTCAGCCTTAATCGCAGTTGCTACGGTAGTAATTCGCCACAACCCACTACTAGTTGAGGTAGTTTTAAGTGAGGTCACTTTCCAAGCAACCCCATCAAATGAACTTATTACTACGCTTCCTTTTGCTGCCGGTTTAACCTGTCCATAGAAGGTAACCAATGATTCGCCCGCATTTGGTGTGCTCTGCACTTCAAATGAAATTGAAGTTTTTGCAGTAGCTGCACTTGCAACTGGTATGAAAATACTGCAAGTAAGTGCAACTGCTAAAAGTAGGGCTAGGCGCTTCACCGCTCTATTATCGCTGGTGTAATCCCTAAAACTGTTTTAATCGCACTGATAAGTAACTGAGTGTGGTCTGGATTACGTGATTGCTTAAAATCATGAGGGTTTGCAAACTTTTGACTATCAGAAAAATCTAAGGTTAATTGATTATTTTCAAATGAAACCAATCTGGCATCAAAAAATGCTAGCCAGGCGATTCGATCTTTTTCTAGCAGTAGATCTAATACGGAATTCCACTGCTCTTTTATTTGCGCAAGCTCCATTTATTAAATCAATATGCCGTAAGCAATAAAAACTGCCAACAATGCTAAGGCTAACAATTTAATGGTTTTTTTCATGAAAAAATTAGTTAATTGTGGAATAAAGGTTAAAAGCAGAGTTAAGGCGCCAACTATGATTAAAACCGAACTCTTAGATAAATTTGCCTCAGCGCCAGTTTGATAACGTAAGTTAATTAACCCCATTGCTAATAAAGCATAAGCACCAAATCGGTAATTATTTATTGGATGCATTATTTGGGAATCCTAAGTGAGTGCATGCCGCCATCAATATTTATTGTTGTGCCGGTAACTGATGCCTGGATAGGGCTAGCTAGAAATATAATCGCACTTGCAATCTCACTTGGTGAAACTAATCTGCCCATCGGCTGGCGAGATTCAAGTGCGGTTCTTGCAGCCTTTGCATCAGGTGATTGATCAAGTATTTTCTTAACCCATGGTGTATCTGTGGTTGCTGGGTTTACGGCATTAACTCTAATTCCATCTGCTAGATGATCAGTTGCCATAGCAAGTGTTAAAGATAAAACTGCACCCTTAGATGCACTATATGCAGCCCGGTTTGGAATTCCATCTGTGCCGGCAATGGAGGCGGTATTTACTATTGCCGCAGATTTACTTGCGCGAAGTAACGGTATGGCAGCCCGTGAAACTCGAGCTGTTCCAACCACATTTACATTTAATACTTTATGCCAAATCTCATCTGTTTCGTTTTCAACAGTAGTTAGTGAGCCAATTCCTGCATTATTAATTAAAATATCTAACTTGCTACTTGCTTTTTTAAATTCAGCAAAGGCTGAATTAACTGAGGTGGCATCTGCAATATCGCACTTAATAAATGTTGCAACCGAACCCATCTCACCTTGGTTAATATCAAAGCCAAAGACAGTGGCACCTCGCTCGGTTAATCCCTTTGCAACCTCAAGACCAATTCCAGAGCCTGCGCCAGTAACTATCGCAACCAAACCAGCAAACTCTTTACTCATGCCGCTTTCACCTTTATCTCATTAGTTGAGCACCATTAACTATCTCAACACCTTCCTATACTATTGCGAATATGGCCCGTCATAGCGAATTAGTAAAAATTCCCCGTATAGATCTATATGTCACAAAGCTTGCGCTAGGAACTGCGCCGATGGGTGGCTGGCCTGCAACCGTTGCCGAATCTGATGCGGAGGCAACAATTTTGGCTGCAACGGAATCTGGAATTAATTACTTTGATACCGCACCTTTATATGGTCATGGAGTTGCCGAACGCCGCCTTGGTGCTGGATTAAATAAGTCTGGTAAGAAGATTGTAATTTCAACAAAAGTTGGCAGAGTTTTAAATAAAGTTGACCCAAAC
Source organism: Actinomycetota bacterium (assembly GCA_009705675.1). The sequence continues at coordinate 2,499 of WLSX01000068.1, forward strand.
AACCCAGTTCCTGATACCTCATTAAGTGGATTTGCTGATAAAGACCCCGATGTAGTGCCGGTATTTGATTTCTCTCGAGATGCAATCCTGCGGTCAATTGAGGGGAGCTTAAAGCGGTTAAAGATTGACGCTATAGATATTGTTTATATTCATGATGCCGATGATCGCATTGGTGAGGCAATTACCAACTCATACCCAGTGTTAGATGAACTGCGCTCGCAAGGAGTTATTAAAGGCGTAGGTGTTGGAATGAATTACTGCGCACCTTCAATTACGGCTGTTAAGGAGATGGATTTAGATATTATTTTAATTGCGGGCAGATTCTCACTCCTTGATCAATCAGCTCAGGAGCAATTATTTAAAGAGTGCTTGAAGAAAAATACAGCTGTAGTAGTAGGTGGCGTTTATAACTCCGGAATTTTAGCTAATCCAGTAGCTGGCGCTAATTATGATTACGTACCAGCAAGTGATGAGCTAATCAAAAAAGCACAACAGATTCAGCAATTACTTGCTGATTTTCATATTCCAATTACCGCAGCAGCAATTCAATTTCCACTGCGCCATCCAGCTGTGGTTTCAGTATTAACTGGTTCTAGAACTGCAAAAGAGATTAACTCAAATATTGCAGATTTTGATCGAGATATTCCAGCAGCTGTTTGGGATGCATTAGATGAGTCTGGCCTAGTTAATCGAATTGAACTTTAATAGATGAGTCATTTAGCAGTTATTCAAACTCCAACCCAGCCATACCATTTAGTTAAAGAGATTAATGGTAAGTACTTTGAAATTGAGGGCATAAATACATTATCTGATGTTCTATCTCTTCACATGGGAGCGTTTCGTAAATTATATGAAGCACCAAGTGTGAAAGAGGTAAAAGGAAAATTAGTTGCCCCAGTTGCAGCCGATAGTGAAATTTGGGGCGCAGGTGTTACTTATCAACGCTCTCGAGATGCTCGAAAAGAGGAGAGCGGAATTCCTGATGTTTATCAATTAGTTTATGAGGCAGACCGGCCTGAGTTATTTTTTAAGGCAACTGCGCGTAGAACAGTTGGCACTGATGGGGAAGTAGGAATTAGAGAGGATGCAAAGACCTCCGTACCAGAGCCTGAAGTTGCAATAGTTATAAATAAATTTAGTGAGTTAATTGGAATGAGTATTTGTAATGATATGACCTCTAGAAATATTGAAGGAGAGAATCCGCTATATCTTTCCCAAGCAAAAATTTATTATGGTTCAAATGCCCTTGGCCCAATGATCAGGCCAATTTGGGAGATTGTTGATCATGACAAACTTGATATTTATGCCAAGATTGAAAGAGCTGGCTCAATTGTTTGGCAGGCAGAGACATCACTTAAATCATTAAACCGATCCTTTGATGATTTAATTGAATACCTATTTAAGTGCCAACACTTTCCAGTTGGTGCAATCCTTTCAAC
>WLSX01000069.1 GCA_009705675.1 Actinomycetota bacterium
AAAGTGTCTGAGGAGCTATCTGATATTGAAAAGAAGTATGCCTCCCCTCGTCGCACTCGCCTTGTTGCGTAAGCAACTTTGATATCAACTAACGCCCTAGAACTTCGTGCTGCCGCCAGGCTTCTAGTTAAAGATGTAACTGTTCGTATTAATCACGGTGATCGAATTGGTTTCGTTGGTCGAAACGGTGCTGGTAAATCAACACTTGCAAAAGTTTTAGCTGGAGAAACTATGCCGGCAGGTGGTGCGGTAACTCGTACCGGAAAAATCGGCTACCTCCCCCAAGATCCAAGAACAGGTGAAGATCAAGGAAGTGTGATTGATCGAATTCTTTCCGTCCGTGAATTAGATTTAATTAGTAAGAGAATGCGCGCTGTTGAAGAAGAGATGGCAACTTCAGAGGGTGTCGAATTAGAAAAAGCAATGGAGCGATACACCAGAGTAGAACATGAGTTCTCAACCGCAGGTGGTTACGCTGCTGCGGCAGAGGCGGAAGCAATCGCTTCTTCCCTTGGTGTACCCAACCATTTATTTGATCAAGAGCTAAGCGCGCTATCTGGTGGACAAAGACGAAGAATTGAACTTGCTCGAATTCTATTTTCTGGCGCTGAGACACTACTGCTTGATGAACCTACTAACCATTTAGATGCTGATTCGATCATTTGGTTACGTGAATATCTTTCAAAATACTCTGGTGGTTTGGTAATTATCTCCCACGATGTAAATCTGATCGAAACTGTTGTAAATAAAGTGTTTTATATTGATGGAAATCGAAATGTAATTGATGTTTACAACATGGGCTGGAAGCAGTATTTATTGCAACGCGAACAAGATGAACATAGGCGAAAGCGTGAACGAGCAAATGCGGAGAAGAAAGCTGAAATATTACAAAAGCAGGGTGAGAAAATGCGCGCCAAAGCCTCTAAGGCAACTGCAGCCCAGGGAATGCTTAGGAGAGCTGAAAAACTTCGCAGCTCACTTGATGATGTTCGAATTAAGGATAAAGTGGCAAAGCTTCGCTTCCCAACACCATCACCTTGCGGTAAAACGCCGATCTCAGCACATGATCTATCCAAATCATACGGTTCACTTGAAATCTTTACCGATGTTGGTGTGATTATTGATAAGGGTTCACGTGTAGTAATTCTTGGTTTAAATGGTGCTGGTAAAACAACATTGCTTCGTATTTTAGCTGGCGAACTTGAATCAGATACTGGTGAAGTTGTTGCCGGACATGGATTAAAAATTGGCTACTACGCCCAGGAGCACGAGTCCCTTGATTTTGAACGAACCGTGCTTGAGAACATGATGTCTTCAAAATCTGATCTCAGAGAGCCAGAAGCACGCAATGTCTTGGGATCTTTTCTATTTGTTGGCGATGATGTTCATAAGCAGGTTAAGGTTTTAAGTGGTGGAGAACGAACTCGGTTAGCACTTGCAACCCTTGTTGTTAGCGCAGCAAATGTGTTACTTCTTGATGAGCCAACAAATAACTTAGATCCAGCCTCACGTGATGAAATCTTAGGCGCCCTTAGTGAGTATCAAGGAGCGGTTATTTTAGTTTCTCATGATGAAGGAGCGGTTGCATCCCTAAAACCAGAACGAGTTATTTTATTACCAGATGGTGATGAGGATCTTTGGAAAGAGGATTACTTCGATCTAATTAGTATTGACTAAGCGTCAATCCGTTCTCGATCAATATCAGCAGTTGAAATAAAGTCTTTGCGAGGTGCAACCTCATTACCCATTAACAACTCAAACATTGCTTCAGCCTTTGTTACATCTTTCATTGTAATTCGGCGAAGTGTGCGATGCTCTGGATCCATAGTGGTCTCACGAAGTTGATCTGCATCCATCTCACCTAATCCTTTATAACGTTGGATCGGCTCTTTCCACCTCTTGCCATCTTTTTTAAGGGAAGCAATAACTTTTTTCATCTCATCATCTGAGTAGGTGTAATGAACCTCGCCTTTTTTACCACCGATTACATCTATTCGATGTAGTGGTGGGATAGCTGCAAACACTCGGCCAGCTTCAACTAGCGGCCTCATATATGAATTAAATAATGTAAGAAGTAGGCACCTAATATGAGCGCCATCAACATCAGCATCAGACATCAAAATAACCCGGCCATACCGAGCATCATTAAGTTCAAAGGATTTTCCACTACCTGCGCCAATTACCTGAATAATTGATGCACACTCATTATTCTCTAACATCTGAGATAGCGATGCTTTTTGAACATTTAAAATCTTTCCACGAATTGGCAGAATCGCCTGAAACTCTGAGTTTCGAGCCGCCTTGGTTGTACCGAGCGCTGAATCTCCCTCAACAATAAATAGTTCAGTTCTAGCTGCTTCATCGGATCTGCAATCAGATAATTTAGTTGGCAAAGATGAACTTTCAAGTGCGTTCTTTCGGCGCTGTAAATCTTTATGAGCACGCGCTGAGATTCTAGTTCTTGAGGCATTAGCAATTTTTTCAAGTATTAAGCGCCCGGTTGCTTTCTCAATTCTTTTTGTTGTATTAAAAAACGCCTTCATCTCATCAGCTACTACCTGGCCAACAATCTTGGCAGCTGCTGCTGTTCCTAATACCTCTTTAGTTTGTCCCTCAAATTGTGGCTCAGACATGCGTACTGTGACAACAGCGGTTAATCCCTCTTGCACATCATCTTTAATAACATCTGCCTCATTATTCTTTAATGTTTTTGTTGCACGTAGTGCGTCATTTACTGCCTTTGTAATTGCTTTTTCAAAACCGGCAACATGGGTTCCACCTTTTGGAGTTGAAATAATGTTTACAAACGAAGAGATAGTTGCTTCATAACCATTACCCCACTGCATTGCAATATCAACGCCCATATCTCGCTCAACCTCAGTTGGAGTCATATGACCCTTTTCATCTAAGACTGGAACATTCTCGCTGTATGGACCAGAGCCTGAGACTCGAATTACTTCACCAACAGGATCATCAGGGCGTAAGAAGGTACAGAACTCTGAGATGCCACCTTTATGGAAAAAAGTTTCAGTTGTTTTTGTTTTAGTGCGTCGATCGTTTACCACCAAAGTAAGGCCTGGGACTAAGTAAGAGGTTTGTCTTGCCCTGGCATAAATATCTTCAATTGCCAGCTCTGCCTCTTTTAAGAAAATCTGTTTATCAAACCACCACTTAATTCTTGTACCAGTTACCTTTGCGGAAACTTTACCAATTACACGTAAACCTGATTTCTCACTAAAACTTGCATTTGGTCCTTCACCTTCAAAAATTCCAGCATGACCACGTTTAAATGACATCCAATAAATTTTTCCATCTCGGTCAACCTCAACATCAAGGCGGGAAGCAAGTGCATTAACAACTGATGCACCAACACCATGTAAACCACCAGAGGCTGCGTATGAACCGCCGCCAAATTTTCCACCAGCATGTAGCTTGGTCATAACTACTTCAACACCAGTAAGTCCAGTCTTTGGTTCTTTATCTACTGGAATACCTCGACCATCATCATGAACCTCAACAGATCCATCTGACTCTAAATTAATCTCAATTGTTTTGCAGTGCCCTGCTAATGCTTCATCAACTGCGTTATCAATAATTTCCCAAAGACAATGCATAAGACCACGAGAATCTGTGGTGCCGATATACATACCGGGGCGTTTGCGAACTGCATCTAATCCTTCAAGGACAGATAAATCTTTGGCGGTATAACTGCTGATAATTGCCGCAGATGTGCCATCATCAGTTTTTGCGCTCTTAGTTGCCACGGGTGTGAAGATTATCGGTGCTAATACCACCTATTGATGATCCGCGCCGAGATTGACCCATATTTATTGGTAATTGATATCAAAATGAGATTTATTCAACATATTCTCAGTATTTGAGCATAAAATTTACTTAATTGAAATCAAATATGC
>WLSX01000007.1 GCA_009705675.1 Actinomycetota bacterium
GTAGCAAAGAACCTTTCCGAGAAGGAAAGTGCCGGAATTGCGGCCAAAGTTGGAGCAAAGAATGGTGATGCTATTTTCTTTGCAGCTGGAAGTATCGCTTCATCACAAAGTTTATTGGGCGCAGTTCGTCTTGAGATTGGTATGCGCTGCAATCTAATTGATGAAAAGGCATGGAAGTTTGTTTGGGTAGTTGATGCGCCAATGTTTGAACCAGTTGATGCAGATAATTCTGCATCAGGATGGACTGCCGTTCATCATCCATTTACTGGACCTAAGCCTGAGTTTGCAGAAAGTTTTGATAAAGATCCAGCTAACGCACTTGCATATGCATATGACATTGTTTTAAATGGAAGTGAGATTGGCGGTGGATCAATTCGTATTCACCAACGAGATGTTCAACAAAGAGTTTTTAAAACTATTGGTTTATCTGCCGCTGAGGCTGAAAGCAAGTTTGGATTCTTGCTCGAAGCATTTAATTATGGTCCACCACCACATGGTGGAATTGCCCTAGGACTAGATCGCCTTTGTGCATTACTTGCCGGAGCTCAATCAATCCGTGAAGTAATTGCATTTCCTAAGACGGCAAGTGGTGGTGATCCTTTAACAGGTGCGCCAACACCTATTACGCCAGCACAACGAAAAGAGACTGGGGTCGATACTCCAGCCGCTGCCAAGTAGTTACCAACTTTTCAGGTATTCTTCCCAACATGGGTCCAGGTGGAATTGCAACGATAATCGCAGCAGCATCTCTTGCTGTTATTGCAATAGCGATCGCCTACACAGTCGTGCGAGCTTCAAGGCTAATTGATGAAATTACTAAGACGGTTTCAATGGTTAATAGCCCCTTGAAAAGTATTGGAAATGCTGGCAAATCAATTGAGAATTTAACTAAAAAAGTAACTAGTGCAACAGAAACTTTTTTGGACGACAACCCATTAGCCATGAAGGCAGCAGCGACCTTATTTACTGCAGCGAAGCTAAAGAAAAAGGGTAAGAAAAAAAGCAAAGCGAAGTCGTAGTGATGGACTCCGCAGATATTCGTTCCCGCTGGTTAAATTTTTTTGAATCTGGAAATTCTGCAAATCTTCCGCATACTGTTGTACCATCTGCTTCCTTAATTGCAGATGACCCAAACTTACTATTAGTCAACGCTGGAATGGTTCCATTTAAACCATTCTTTCTAGGCGAGGTAAAGCCACCATATAAGCGGGCGACATCAGTACAAAAATGTGTTCGCACTTTAGATATTGATGAGGTTGGCAAAACAACTAGACATGCTTCTTTTTTCCAGATGTGTGGAAACTTCTCATTTGGTGACTATTTTAAAGAGGGCGCAATTTCACTCGCCTGGGAGCTTCTAACTAAATCAACTTCAGATGGTGGTTATGGTTTTTCAGAGGACAAGCTATGGGTAACAGTTTATGAAGATGATGATGAGGCAGCACAAATCTGGGAGAAACAAGTTGGAGTTCCAAAAAATCGAATTCAGAGACGTGGCATGGCAGATAATTTTTGGTCAATGGGAGTTCCTGGTCCATGCGGTCCATGTTCTGAAATTTACTTTGATCGCGGAAGTGCATACGGCAAAGAGGGTGGGCCAATTGCAGATGAGGATCGCTACCTAGAAATTTGGAACTTAGTTTTTATGCAAAATATTCGCGGTGAAGGTGGGGATAAAAACTCATTCCCAATTGTTGGCGAGTTACCTGCAAAAAATATTGATACTGGCTTAGGACTGGAGAGAACTGCTGCTTTGTTGCAAGGCGTTGAGAATATTTATGAGATTGATACAACAAAGATAATTCTGGATAAAGCATCTGCATTAACAAAAGTTAAGTATGGTAAAGATGAAAAGTCAGATGTGTCTCTGCGAGTTATTGCAGACCATGCGCGTACCGCGATGATGTTAATTGGCGATGGTGTTACCCCAGGAAATGAAGGTCGTGGGTATGTATTGCGTCGAATGATGCGGCGAACTATCAGAAATATGCGCTTGCTTGGATCTCAAGATTTGATCATGGGAGAACTGATTAAAAGTTCAATCAAAGCTATGGGCCCACAGTACCCAGAGTTGGTAGCCGGATCAGATCGAATTTTAGCGATCGCAGAGGCTGAAGAGGATAGTTTCATTCAAACATTAAAGAGTGGTACGACTATTTTTGATTTAGCTGCAGATCAATTAAAGGCAGCAAAGAGCAAATCCCTTGCCGCTGATACGGTATTTAAATTACATGATACATACGGATTTCCATTTGATTTAACTCTTGAAATGGCCAGAGAGCAAGGGTTAGGCGTCGATGAGGTTGGCTTTAGAAAATTAATGAATGAACAACGTGATCGAGCTAAGGCTGATGCAAAGGCAAAGAAGAGTGGGCATACTGATTTAACTGAATACCGCGGAATTGTTGATAAATCAGGATCATCTAAGTTTATTGGTTATGAAAATATTACCGCGGAAGCAAAACTAACCGGAGTGCTATTTGATGGTAAAAGTGTTGCTGAGGTAAATGCTGGATCTGATATTGAAATCACTTTAGATAGAACTCCATTTTATGCCGAAGGTGGAGGGCAATTGGCCGATAGTGGCGTAGTAAAACTAGCAAGCGGTGCTGTAATTGAGATCGATGATGTGCAAACACCACTTCCTGGTTTATTTGTTCATCGTGGGAAAGTTGTTAGTGGAGTAGTTAAGAATGGTGAACAAGTAATTGCAAATATTGACTTAGAACGTAGATTAGCAATTTCAAGAGCGCATACCGCCACTCATATGGTGCATAAGGCATTTCGCGAAGCACTAGGGGAGACTGCAACTCAAGCAGGCTCTGAAAATGCACCGGGTCGGTTTAGGTTTGATTTTCCTTCTACTAGTGCAGTGCCGGTTTCAGTACTTAACGATGTAGAAAGCCGAGTTAATGAGTTGCTAATTGCTGATTTACAAGTACATGCCGAAGTAATGTCGCAAGATGCAGCTCGAGCAATGGGCGCTATGGCTTTATTTGGTGAGAAATATGGAGATGAAGTTCGAGTTGTAAGTGTTGGAGATTGGGCAAAGGAACTTTGCGGTGGCACGCATGTATCAAGGTCTGGTCAACTTGGCCTAGTTAAGTTGCTATCAGAGTCTTCAATTGGTGCTGGAGTGAGACGAGTTGAAGCATTAGTTGGTTACGATGCTTACAAATATTTAGCAAAAGAACATGTCCTGCTTAATTCTTTAACTGAGATTATTAAAGGTGTTCGGGCAGAAGAATTGCCTCAACGGGTATCTGAGTTAGTAGAAAAAATGAAGAGCATGGAAAAAGAGTTATCTGCCGTTAGAAGTGCTAAAGCAATGGCTTCGGCGGGAGAGTTAGTGAAGAAAGCTAAAGCTATCGGAAGTATTAATTTAATTATTGATCAACTTTCAGATGAGATTTCAGTAGATGATATGAGATCTATTGCTGTTGATCTTCGAAGTAAGGTGAAGTCTGGCGTTGTAGTCCTTGCAACAATTAATAATGCTAAACCCTTGCTTGTCGCAGCGGTTTCACCTGAAGCAAATAAATTAGGCATTAAAGCTGGTGAATTAATTAAAACTGGTTCAACAATTTTAGGCGGAGGCGGCGGCGGAAAAGATGATTTCGCACAAGGTGGCGGTGTTGATGTTAAAGCGATCACCAAAGCAATAGCCGAAATCACGAAATTTGTAAGCGGGAAAATCAATTAGTAATTGGGCTGAAAATGAGTGAGCAAATGAAGAGCGGAAGAAGAATCGGCTTTGATTTTGGTGAGAAACGAATTGGTGTTGCCACTACTGACTTGGAATCAATTTTAGTTTCACCTCATGCAACAATTCTTAATGATGAAAAACTTCTAGTTAAATTAACTGAGATTCTTAATGAGTTTGAGCCGGTCTACGTTGTAGTTGGAAATCCAATGCACTTATCTGGCTTAAATAGCGCCAAATCTAAACAGGCGAGTGAGTTCGCAAATTTAATTCGAAGTATTTTTTCTGGCCCTATTTATCTTGTCGATGAAAGACTTTCAACCTCAAATGCATATTCGCAGATGCGAGATTCTGGAAAGTCTGAGCGAGAAAGTAAATCTGTGATTGATCAAATAGCAGCGGTTAATATATTGGAGAGCGCCCTTTTAAGCGAGAAGGCTGGTAATTCGATAGGTGAGTTACTTTGAAGCGTTTGATTGCACCACTTGTGGCGCTTCTTGTATTTACTTTTGCTCTCTCCACAATCCACAATAAGTTTTTACTTAATGATTATCGATCAACAACTTCTAGTTCACAAGTAGACATTGTTATTAAAGATGGCGAAACTGGAACTCAAATTGCACAAAAACTAGAAAAAGCTGGGGTTATTAAGGCTAGTAAAGTTTTTTATAAGGTCGCAATTAATGATAAGAGATCCAACTCAATCTCCCCAGGAATTCATGAAGTAGATATAAAAATCTCAGCCAGATCCGCTCTTGATCAGTTACTTGATCCAAAGCGTAATCGTGGTTTATTCGGATTTATTGAAGGTTTAAGAAAAGCTGAAATTTTAGATTTATTGGTTAAATCGAAGTTAGCTTCTGGAAAATTATCGCCTGCAGTTAAGCCCGATGCTTTGTATAAAACCAGTAATCTTGAAGGATTTTTGTTCCCAGCCCAATACTCATTTTCACCCGGAACAGTAATTGATGATGCTGTTAACCAAATGGTGCAAAGGTTTAACCTAGCGGCTAAGGAAACTAAGGTTGATTTAGGTTATAAAGGATTTTCTCCTCTTGAACTGGTGACAATTGCTTCGATTATCCAAGCCGAAGGAGATCCGCAAGATTTTACAAAGATTGCGCAGGTTATTTATAACCGGTTAAAAATCGGTATGCCACTTCAGATGAATACGACCATTGAATACGCTGCAAACCTACGCGGCAAAATCCGCCTGCCATACAAAGAGTTAGAGGTAAACTCAAAATACAACACTTACAAGTATCGTGGGCTTCCACCTGGCCCGATTGGAAATCCAGGACAGGCAGCACTTAATGCTTCGGTTAATCCAGAGTCCGGTGATTGGCTTTACTTTATTACCGTTAAGCCGCAAGACACTAGATTTACCAAGTCGTATGATCAGTTCAATATTTGGGCTGATGAGTTTAGAAAAAATGAAAAGGCTGGTCTATTTAAATGATTAAGATGGCAGTTGCTGGAAAGCCTATTGGTCATTCCCTTTCACCACTCCTTCATAAAACTGCTTACCAATTACTTGGTATTGAAGCAGAGTTTCTAGCAGATGAAATTTCTGAAGATAAATTTGGCGATTACTATTTCGAAGCAAAAAATTCTGGTTATAGGGGATTGGCGTTAACGATGCCTCTTAAAGAGATCTCAATTGGTTTTGTGGATAGAGTAGATCCAGTTGCTAAACAGATATCATCAGTTAACACTATTATTTTTGAATCAACCGGAAGTATCGGCTTATCAACTGATTTATTAGCTTTTAAAAACCTATTGCGCCCATATTTTGGCAAAAAGATTGTGATACTAGGAGCTGGCGGAACAGCAAGGGCCGCAATTGGTGCACTTAAAGGAACTGGTACGGAGGTAACAGTTCTAACTAGATCTATGAATCGTCATGATCAGCTACATGCTGCTGCAGTTGACCTAGATATAAATTTTCTAGATTGGCACCGGTTTGAAGAGATTCAAGATAGGGACTTGATCATTTCTACCACTCCAGCGGGGGCCACTGATGGGTTATCAATCATCTCAACCAAGGCAGATTTCTTCGAGGTCATCTACCATCCTTGGCCAACTGAATTGGCAAAGCGTTACCAGAATCTTGGTAGGAATGTAATTGGCGGCTTATCACTCCTGGTCGAGCAAGCACTTTTTCAGATTAACTACTTTGCACAAAAAGAATTTGATTTCGATCAGATGCGTCAAGAATTATTAAAGGTCGGCCATGCGGAGATTAAGAAGTAATCCACAGCCTTAGTTTCTGATGCAGTTTTTAATATTACTCTGCCCATGTGCTACGTGATTACATTATTTTAACTTGGCTTGCCTGGATTGCAATCTACGACATCAAGCATTACTTGATTCGTAATATTGATTTGCTAGCAGTTCTTCTTCTGCTTACGCCAAACATTAGATTTAGTTATAAATATGCTCTCCTAAACATATCTATTTACTTAACGATCAATCTTCTAGTTAAAGGAAAGATTGGTGCCGGGGATATCAAGCTATCTTTTATATGCGGTCTTCTAATTTCTTCATATTTTCAACTATTTAATGCACTATCCGTAACTTGGATTATTGGTGGTTTTTATGCAATTTTCTTCAGACAATCAGCGGTAGCCTTCGCACCATTTATGATCTTCGGAACATATCTAGCAAGAATTTTCTAATTACAGGGTTAAATAGAAGCGAGATAAGTAGCCAATCTGCGATAATAACTCTCTAATTATTGATTGGGGAGTTGCGTGCTTCGTTGGTTAACTGCAGGCGAGTCACACGGCCCTGCTCTATCAGCAATAATCGAAGGCGTCCCGGCTCATGTTCAGATTACAAGTAAAGATATTGATTCGGATTTATCACGTCGTAGATTAGGTTTTGGACGAGGGGCAAGACAAAATTTTGAAGCAGATAAAATCACAATTACTGGCGGTATTCGACTTGGAGTAACTCAAGGTGGTCCCATTGCAATTCAGATTGCAAACTCTGAATGGCCTAAATGGGAAAAGGTTATGAGTGCTGATCCAGTTCCTGATGAGGAGATAAAAGATTTAGCACGTAATGCACCTTTAACTAGGCCACGTCCAGGACATGCTGATCTAGTTGGAATGCAAAAATACAATTTTTCAGATGCTCGTCCTATTTTAGAGCGAGCAAGTGCGAGAGAAACTGCAGCTAGGGTTGCACTTGGTGCAGTTGCCCGGGCTTTTCTAAAGCAGAGTGTTGGAATTGAATTACTAAGCCATGTGCTTTCAATCGGACAGGTATCAGTTGATGAAAATTACCAATTACCAACTATGAAAGACAAAGCTAAAATTGATGAGGATCCAGTTCGTTGTTTTGATAAAAAAGTTAGTGAATCAATTATTAAAGAGATCGAGGCTGCACATCGGGATGGAGATACTTTAGGTGGTGTAGTCGAAGTCTTGGCTTACAACTTACCGCCCGGCTTAGGTTCACATACTCATTGGGATAGACGGTTAGATGCTCGTTTGGCTGGAGCAATGATGGGAATTCAAGCAATCAAAGGTGTTGAGATTGGCGATGGCTTCACAACTGCAAAACGTAGGGGATCTGTTGCTCATGATGAGATTGAAAAGAATTCTGCCGGTGCAATTGCGCGTCGAACAGATCGCGCAGGCGGCACGGAGGGTGGAATGAGTAATGGTGAAATTTTGAGAGTTAAAGTGGCAATGAAACCGATATCAACAGTGCCTAAGGCATTGGACACAATTGATGTTGCAACTGGCGAAGCCGCTAAAGCTATTAACCAGAGATCAGATGTTTGTGCAGTTCCTGCAGCTGGAATCGTTGCCGAAGCTATGGCCGCATTAGTCCTTGCTGATGCCGTTCTTGAAAAATTTGGTGGCGACAGCGTGCAGGAAACTAAGCGAAATTTTGAGAACTATATTAAAACTTTAGAAATAAAGTAATGCTTAACAAGATTGTGTTAATTGGCCCTCCCGGTGCGGGCAAATCAAGCATAGGAAGATCGTTATCTAAAGAGATGGATATGCCTTTCATTGATAGTGATAGTGAGATTGAGAAAATTGCACAAAAGAAAATCTCCGAGATTTTTGTTGATGATGGTGAACCAGCATTTCGTAAAATTGAGGTTGAAGTAGTTAGTAAATTATTGAAAGATTTCTCTGGTGTGATTGCGCTCGGCGGTGGAGCACCAATGAATACTGAGATCCAAAGCAAATTAGAAAAATCAGATTTTCCGGTAATTTTTATAGATGTTTCCATCTCTCAAGCCGCAAATAGAGTTGGGTTTAACAAAGATCGACCATTGTTACTGATTAATCCCCGTCAACAGTGGATGAACCTAATGAGCGAACGACGACCTATTTATGAACGGCTTGCGACCGATACGGTTTCCAGCGATAGTAATAAGCCAGCAGAGGTTGCAAAAATTATTCGTGAAAAATTGGTGAGTAAATTATGAAAAGTATAATTGTTAAGTCAGACCGTAATTATGTGGTTGAAGTAGGGATAGATGCTAAGAAAGCGATAAATCAAATCTGCCAAGATCACAATAAGGTCTTATTAGTTGGTCCAAGATCTCTAATTAAACTCTTCCGGATTAAGGAAAGTAAGAATCTAAGTATTTTCGAAACTTCAGATGGCGAGAGTCAGAAATCAGTTGCAACCTTAGATCGTATTTGGAAGAAATGTGCATCAGTCGGCTTAGATAGACAAGATGCAATTATCGGCTTTGGAGGGGGAGCGAGCACAGATGTAGCCGGCTTTGCAGCTGCTACATGGTTACGAGGAATTATTTGGTATGCAATTCCAACTTCACTTGCTGGAATGGTGGATGCAAGCGTTGGTGGTAAAACTGGAATAAATGCAGCTGGTGGTAAAAATCTGATTGGATCTTTTTACTCTCCATCTAAAGTAATTATCGATACAACATTCCTTGAAAAATTGTCAGATCGTGATTTATCGGCAGGAATGGCAGAAGTCATTAAATGCGGATTTATATCTGATTATAAGATTTTAAATCTGGTCCAAGATGATGTACTTGACTATTCTCAACTTATTTATCGGGCTATTAAAGTTAAGGCTAATGTTGTTTCAAAGGATTTCAAAGAGAGCAAATTAAGAGAAATTTTAAATTATGGTCACACATTAGGGCACGCAATAGAGAAGGATAGTAATTATAGATTGCGTCACGGCGAGGCTGTAAGTATTGGGATGGTTTTCGCGGCTGAGCTAAGCAGTGAACTAGCTGGGCTATCAATGGATGCTGTCCAATTGCATCGCGAGCTATTAAGTAATTTTAATCTTCCAATCTCTTATCCAAAAGGTAGATGGAAGAATCTGAGTTCGCTTTTACTTAAAGACAAAAAAGTTAAGCAGTCTAAACTTAGATTTATCGGAATTAGCAAAATTGGAAAGCCGGTCTGGCTAGAGGATGTCTCTTCCAGCACCTTAACAAAGACTTATGAGAGAATAGCCAAATGAAAATTCTAGTTTTGAATGGTCCAAATTTATCTAGGTTGGATTTGCGAGAGCAAAAACATTATGGTGATCTAGATTATCCCGAACTTAAGAAAGCAATTGAGGAGAAGGCAAAAGGACTAGGTATTGAGGTTGAAGTAAAGCAAAGCGATAGTGAGAGCGAATTAATTTCCTGGTTGCATGAAGCAGCAGATAAGAAGCAAGCTGTAATTTTTAATCCAGCTGCATTTACTCACTACTCATATGCGATCCGTGATGCCGTAACTATGCTCACCGCCCCCGTAATTGAGGTCCATCTTTCTAATCCGCTTTCTCGCGAAGAGTTTCGTCATACCTCGGTAATTAGTGGGGTTGTTAAGGGATCCATTGCAGGCTTTGGCGTAGAGAGCTATCACCTAGCATTAATTGCAATGCAAAAACTTCTTGGCTAACAAGGTAGGCTAGCCCAATAATTTTCTGATAATAATGTCGGATTTTGTTCAAAGTATTAGATTGGGATGTAATGGCAACGACAAATGATCTAAAGAATGGCATGACCTTAAACCTGGATGGTCAGCTGTGGAATGTGATTGAGTTCCAACATGTTAAGCCCGGTAAGGGCGGAGCGTTTGTGCGCACCAAGATGAGATCAGTTCTATCTGGCAAGGTTGTTGAGAAAACATTTAATGCTGGTGTAAAAGTTGAAGTTGCTCAGGTTGATAAAAGAGACATGCAATATCTATACCGTGACGGTGAAGACTTTATGTTTATGGATGCAACTAATTTTGATCAGATTTCAATCAGTAAACAAACGGTTGGTGATGCAGTTGATTACTTACTTGAGAATGCTAATGCAATTGTTGCTATGCATGAGGGCAATCCGCTTTTTATTGAACTACCAGCCTCTGTTGAATTAGTAATTACTTATACTGAACCAGGTTTACAAGGGGATCGTTCATCTGGGGGCACAAAACCTGCGACAGTTGAAACTGGCATCACTGTTCAAGTTCCTTTATTTATTAAACAAGATGAAAAGATTCTGGTTGATACCCGAACCGGTGCATATCTAGGCCGAGCAAACTAACAGTGTCAGCACGTAGTAAGGCTAGAAAAAGAGCTTTAGATTTCTTATATGAAGCAGATATCAAGCGAGTTTTAGCAGCAGATCTTTTTCAAACCCGAGGCGCAACTGAATTATCTCAAGAACCTTACGTTTTAACCTTAATAACTGGTGTTGCTGATCACCTGGCTAAAATTGATGAATTAATTATTACCTATGCTCAAGGTTGGGACATGGATCGAATGCCGCCAATCGATAGAAATATTTTGCGGATTGCAATATATGAGATTCTTTGGGCAGCAGATATTGATTTACAGGTTGCATGTGATGAGGCAGTTGAACTTGCAAAATCATTATCAACTGATGAATCCTCAAGTTATATAAATGGGGTTTTAGGCCGAATTATCAAACTCAAGGATTCAATCGCAATTTAGGAAGAGAGTAACTCGGTTTCAGCTAAGTAATCTAAAGTTGCAGATTCACTTAAACCTAAGACAATAGCAAGAAACTGCAGATCATTTGCTCTAATCGTTAATAACTTGCCATTCCAATCCTTACGCCGATCACTAATTGATCTTGTAAACGCCATTAATCTTTCGGCGATCTCTCCCTGGTTCTCAGACAATCTGGTTAGATTCAATGAGATGCGCCTTCCTCTTACCTCTGGAGTGATCTGTGGGAAAAGTTCACTTATTGGTACTTGGTAGAACTCCATGAGGGAGATTGCTTTCCTAAGTGAGATTGCTCGGTCTGATCTCTCGTAAGAGCCAATCACAACCGCCTTCCACTTTCCGTTTGAGTTTCGCTCAACATCTTGCAAGCTCCACCCTTTTGATTTTCTTATCATTCTTAACTTATCTGCTGGGTTATATGTGTTCATAGCCGCAGGTTAGCCACACCAGAAATTTGGCGTTTTCAATATCCACAGAGCCTCTGCTACTATTCGGCGATTCCTTTAACGATCCGTCCAGAGAGGCGGCGAAGGAGAAGTAAATGGGTATTTTGCTATCGGGCGCCGATATCGATCGGGCTATTAAACGCATTTCACATGAAATCATTGAACATAATCAAGGAATCAATAATTTAGTTTTAATGGGTATTCCAACCCGAGGCGCATATTTAGCAGAACGCATCTGTGGATTCATTTCTGAAATTGAGGGTCCAGTTGCAACTGGTGTTTTAGATATAACCTTGCATCGAGATGATTTAAGACTACGGCCACCTAAACCACTTCTTCCAACCAAGCTGCCACCAGGTGGGATTGAAGGAAAGGATCTGGTTTTAGTAGATGATGTTTTGTTCTCAGGTCGAACTATTAGAGCTGCCCTTGATGCGATAGGTGAACTTGGACGGCCAAAGAGTGTGCAACTAGCGGTTTTAGTAGATCGAGGGCACCGAGAGCTTCCAATTCGAGCTGATTATGTTGGAAAGAATATTCCAACCTCTATCAGTGAGAGCGTGAAGGTTCACCTTTCTGAGTATGACGAAGAAGATCTTGTGGAGTTGATCAAATGATCTCCGGCCACCTTCTATCCGCTGCAGATCTGACCAAAGATGAGGCTTTAAATCTACTTTCAACCGCAAAAGAGTTAGCAGCCATTACTGATGGACCAAATAAGAAACTGCCAACTCTAAGAGGCAAGACAGTTGTGAATCTATTTTTCGAAGATTCAACTCGAACAAGAATTAGTTTTGAAACCGCAGCAAAGAGATTATCAGCTGATGTTATAAATTTTGTTGCGAAAGGATCGTCAGTAAGTAAGGGTGAGAGTTTAAAAGATACTGCTCAAACTCTGCAAGCAATGGGAGCGGATGCGGTTGTAATAAGGCATGGCAGTTCAGGAGCAGCAAAACGTTTGGCAGACACACAGTGGATCCAGGCAGCGGTAATTAACGCTGGTGATGGAACTCATGAGCATCCAACCCAAGCATTACTTGATGCCTTCACAATTAAGCAACATTTAAGAAATGATAAGGAAGATTTAACTGGAGTTAAGGTTTTAATAGTCGGTGACATACTTCACTCAAGAGTTGCTAGAAGTAATGTCTTACTCTTAACAAAATTAGGAGCACAAGTGACCTTAGTCGCTCCGCCAACCTTATTACCGGTAGGGGTAAGTGATTGGCCAGTAAAAATCTCATATGATCTTGATAGTGAGATTGAAAAATGTGATGTAGTAATGATGCTTAGAATTCAATTGGAACGAATGGCGGACTCATTTTTTCCCACCGAACGTGAGTACTCTCGCAGATATGGACTTAACTCAACTCGCTTATCTAAACTTTCTAAAAATGCAATTGTCATGCACCCAGGTCCTATGAATCGTGGACTTGAGATCTCAGCTGAAAGTGCTGATGATCTTAAATCGGTAATTATTGATCAGGTTAAAAACGGTGTTGCGGTTCGAATGGCAGTTTTGTATGAATTACTTGGTGGCGCACAGTTGGGTGATAGCAAATGATAAAAATAAATAATGCTAAATTAGCTGATGCAAGTTTGGTTGATATTGAGATAAGTAATGGGGTTATAACAAATATAAATAAGGCCTCCGGAAATAAATCAGTGGATGGAATTGATGCGACCGGAAAGATGCTATTACCTGGTTTAGTAGATTTACATACCCACCTTAGGGAGCCAGGACGAGAGGATGCCGAGACAGTTCTTACTGGCTCACAAGCCGCTGTTTCTGGCGGCTATACCGCGATCTCATCGATGGCTAATACAAATCCCGTTGCTGATACTGCAGGTGTAGTTGAACAGATATTTAGATTAGGAAAAACTGCTGGTTTATGTGATGTGAATCCAATTGGTGCTGTTACAAAAGGTTTAAATGGCGAGCAACTTGCCGAATTAGGCGCAATGGCTGATTCGATTGCTAAGGTAAGAATATTTAGTGATGATGGAAAATGTGTCTCTGATCCGCTCATAATGCGTAGAGCACTTGAGTATGTAAAAACATTTAATGGGATTATTGCCCAACACGCGCAAGAACCAAGATTAACTATTAACGCCCAAATGAATGAGGGAAGTGTCTCAGCACGAATTGGTTTACCGGGATGGCCCGCGATTGCAGAAGAGGCGATAATTGCTAGAGATATTTTATTAGCTGAGCATGTTCAATCTAGATTACATATTTGCCATCTAACTACCGCAGGCGGTGTTGAATTAGTCAGGTGGGCAAAGCAAAGAGGAATTCAGGTAACAGCTGAAGTAACCCCACACCACCTTTTACTCACTGATGAGTTGGTTGAAAACTATGACCCAATTTATAAGGTAAATCCGCCACTTCGTACTCAAAAAGATGTAATGGCACTCCGTGAAGGCTTAGCCGAGGGAGTAATTGATATTGTTGCCACAGATCATGCCCCACATCCAGCAGAGGATAAAGATTGTGAATGGCAAGCGGCAGCATTTGGAATGGTTGGACTTGAAACATCCTTATCAGTTGTTATCAAAACCATGATTGAAAGTAAATTAATGAGCTGGAGTGATTTAGTTGATCGTATGTCAGTAAAGCCTGCTCAAATTGCTGGTTATGAAAAACAAGGACAGGCAATCTCCAAGTTAAGCCCTGCAAATCTAATTCTGATTGATACCGCTGCAAGCTGGCAGGTTGAGCGAGATAAGTTGAAGTCAAAGAGTAAGAACACTCCATTTGATCAGATGACGCTTCCGGGTGTTATTTCAGATGTTATCTACAACGGAAAACTTGTCTTATCAAGTGGCAAATTAGTAAATGGTAGTAATGAATAATCGATCTGCTGCCTATCTAGTTTTAGATGATGGCCGAATATTTGAAGGCTTCTCTTGGGCACAGATTGGCGAGACCTTTGGCGAGGCTGTTTTCTCAACCGGCATGACTGGTTATCAAGAGACTTTAACAGATCCTTCATATCACAAGCAGATTGTGGTTATGACCGCACCACATATCGGAAATACCGGAATGAATAAAAATGATGAGGAGTCAAAAAAGATATGGGTTTCTGGATTTGTGGTGAGAAATCCTTCACCAATTTCTAGTAATTGGCGTAGTGAAAAAAGTTTAGAACAAGAGTTAATTGATTATAAGGTTGTTGGTATACAGGGGATTGATACCAGGGCATTAACCCGTCACCTGCGTGATCGTGGCGCAATGCGTGTTGGAATATTCAGTGATACTAAATTAACTCGTGAAGAGATGGTAACTAAGGTTCGAAAAACTACCTCAATGAGTGGGGCATTTTTAGCAGCCGATGTCACCACTAAAGAGCCTTATGTAGTTTACCCACCGAAAGGTGTTACAACTCGATTTAAAGTTGCAGCAATTGATTTGGGAATTAAAGGTGCTACACCTAAAGCAATGGCAAATCTTGGAATTGAAGTGCATATATTACCGCTTTCAACAACTTTTGCAGAAATAGAAAAACTTTCACCTGATGGAGTTTTCTTATCAAATGGACCAGGTGATCCCGCAGCAATGGTTGATGTTGTAGATCTTGTTAGAAATGTTTTACTTGCGGAGATTCCGTTTTTCGGAATCTGTTTTGGCCATCAGATTCTTGGTCGAGCATTAGGATTTGAAACCTATAAGTTGCCATTTGGCCATCGCGGTATTAATCAGCCGGTTATTGATTTAACCACTGGCAAGGTTGAGATCACCGCCCACAATCATGGTTTTGCTGTTGCCGCACCTAAAGAGAA
>WLSX01000070.1 GCA_009705675.1 Actinomycetota bacterium
AACATTGCAACCCATAACCAGCCAGCAGTTATGTAAGCCTTTAATCTGGCCGGATCTTTACGCCACATTAAATTCTCACCCAAGATAGGTCCAAGCATTACTCCTAATACCGGCCACTTAACTAAATTTGTAACTGTATATAACAAACCGTATGCCACATTTATATAAAGCCCCGGTAAATAAAAATCTGCTGCGCTGCCACTTCGTTTTGAAAATAAAGCACAAATTCCAACTCCTACTAAGCCAGAGAATGCATGCTGAACGGTTTCCTTGCGAGCAACTCTTAAGCCAGTTAACACGACCGATAATGCAACCGCTGCATAGATCGCAGCATTTATATCTTTGCCTGAAATATTAAAAACTATAAGAAAAAGTAAAGAAGGTAGCCCAGAATCAATCAGGCCGCGCTTGCCACCTAAAGCTGATAAAACTTTCACTTTATCCTCATTATGTCCGTCATAACTCATGAGCCAGTTGATCCAAATCCCCCGGTTGATCTTTCAGAACCAGGTAACTCACTCACCTCAATAAACTCAGCTCGCTCAACTTGTTGAATAACTAATTGAGCAATCCGATCACCTTTTTTAAAAGAAACAGATTCAGTTAAGTCATGATTAATTAAAATAACCTGTAGTTCGCCTCTAAAACCTGCATCGACTGTGCCTGGGGTATTAACCATAGATATTCCATGCTTAATAGCTAAACCAGATCGAGGGTGAACTAAAGCAACAAAACCATTTGGCAAGGCAATACTGATTCCAGTTGGAACTAACATCCGCTCTCCTGGTTTAATCGTAAAATCAATTCTGGTCGCAAGGTCAGCGCCAGCATCTCCGCCTTTTGCATATGCCGGAAGCGGTACGCTTGGATCAAGCCTTTTAATTAATACTTTTGTCATGGATTTATATCAAAATCTGGATCAACGAAAGCCATCAGTTCTGGGTGCTCCACAAGATGATCCTTATATTGTTCAGTTAAATTCTTAATAAAATGCTCCATCGGTACTGATATAAATAATGCTTCTGCCTTAACTGCAACTTCCCCAGTTGGCGAATCTAATCTTCCCTCTGCTTGGGTGTAAATCTTTCGACCTGCTTGCCCAGTAATTCTGGCATCAATATAAAGTGTGCGGCCCATCGGCACTGGCATTAAGAAATCAGTCTCTAATCTGCCAGTTACTGCCGGTGTTCTAATTAACCACATCAACTTACCTAACGCTTCATCAAATGCTAGAGATAACAATCCACCATGTGCTAATCCAGGTGCGCCTTGATGTTTGTCAGTAACAGTAAATTTTCCAGTCAGATCTAATCCGCTACCAGCAATTGCAACTAGGTGTAAACCACTCTCATGCAATTCACCACAACCAAAACAATGTCCAAAGTGTGAAGGGATCTGTGTTCCAGCAGCTGGTGCTTTCAGATGTCGATTTGGAATTACCGCGTCCGGCGGCGGAGTGGTGCTGGCAATACGACCCATTGGTAAAGCGTATCCTTTATCTCATGGCAAGATCTAATTCAAAATCTGAATTCGCTGAGCGAATAAGTTGGCCAATATGGCTTTGGCTCCTAGCGTTAATGATTCTTGCCTCACTGTACTTAACATTTTGGGCGCCATTTGGAACTTTGAGCGCAACCATAGTTTCACTTATTTTTGCAATCACACTGGTATATAGCTGGCAAAAATCACACCTTGAGATCGTAGTAATAAATAATTGGTTATATGTCGGTGATGCAAAAATTGAAAGCAAATACATCAAGAAGGTAACTGCCTTAAAGAAGGAGGAGTTCTTAAGTATTAGGGGGCCGAAGGCTGATCCCGCTTGTTTTAACGCAACTCGATTTTGGGTAACAACTGGAGTTAAGGTTGAAATAAATGATAAGAAAGACCCAACTCCATACTGGTTAATCTCAAGCAGAAAAGCAAAAGCTTTAACTAAAAGCTTAAGTTAGTCGCAATCCCTACAAACAGCTTTGGGGCCTTCACCACGAGCGCGTTGATTCACATGTTTTACTAAGAAGCAACGACTGCAGGTAAATTCATCCTCTTGCTTAGGAACAACCTTAACTGTTAACTCTTCACCAGATAAATCAGCGCCAGGTAACTCTAAACTTTCAGCAGCCTCTGCTTCATCAATATCAACTTGGCCAGATTGGGCATCAGCTCTTCGAGCTTTTAACTCTTCTAGTGATTCTTCATGTAATTCTTCATCGGTTTTTCTGGGGGTGTCGTAATCAGTTGCCATCATCCACCTCCTTCTAAAAATAAGTAAATCTAATCTTGGAGCATCAATTACTCCGACTGGGCGGATAATCCCCTAAAAGAGATAGATGTACCTAATCAACAGTAGGCGTGTCGGAATTATTCCTTACCTAACTGGCGAGTACGACGCTCAGCCTGCTCTTTTCGCCATTTTGCGATCTCACCATGATTTCCAGATAGCAAAATTGGCGGAACTTCAAGACCGCGCCAGTTAGCTGGCTTTGTGTAATTTGGATATTCAACTAATAGATCATCATTATTTCCTGAGATTGAATGAGATTCTTCTTTTAATGAATCTGGATTGCCAATTACACCTGGAATTAAGCGAGCAGTTGCTTCAATAATTACCATTGCCGCTACCTCGCCTCCTCCTAATACATAATCTCCAATCGATACTTCGTGAACCTTAAAGTTTGCTTTACTTGCGTAGTACTCACCCACCCTGGCATCAATTCCTTCATAGCGACCACAGGCGAAAACAATATGTTTCGCACCAGCAAATTGTGCGGCCATCTTTTGATCAAATTTTTTACCAGCAGGAGTTAAAATGATTAAATCAACTTGTTCTTTTTCATTTGTAATTTGATCAATTGCCTCCCCCCAAGCCACCGGCGACATAACCATGCCCGCACCGCCGCCATATGGAGTGTCGTCAACTGAATGATGAACATCATTTGTTTGATCCCGAAGATCATGAATATTTATAGATAAGACACCTTTGTCTTGAGCCTTGCCTAGTAATGACAAATTAAGTGGGGACAAATACTCTGGAAAGATTGAAATTAGATCAATTTGCAACATCAAATAATCCTTCCGGCGGATCTACCACTATTTTCTTAGTTTTGATATCGATTGAAACAATAATTTGTTTAACCATTGGAATTAACACCTCTTTGCCATCTTTATTTACTGAAAGTAGGTCCTGGCCCGGTAGTTTAACAATCTCATCTACCACTCCTACTAATCCACCAGATTTTAGAAAAACCTCAGAGCCGATTAATTGTTGAAAGTGGTACTCACCTTCTGCCATATTGTTGGTATCTACCTCTGCAGAAATTAATTGATCCCGAAGCTCTTCAATTTGATTACGATCATTAATGCCGTCAAATGCTAAAAGTAGGACCTGGTTGTGCCAGCGAGATGATTTGATGCTTAATTGTTTACCATTATCTAAAGTTAACTTATTACCAACTGTAAATCTTAAATCAGGATCATCGGTGCGAACTTCAATTGTTGCCTCGCCAAGAACACCATGTGCGCGGCCGATACGACCTACGACAAGTTGCAAAATTAACGAACCTCGTCTGCCTCGATTAGATCAACTCGAACTGAGCGACCAGCGATTGCGCTGACCACAGTGCGAAGTGCTTTTGCAGTGCGACCATTGCGGCCAATTACCTTGCCAATATCCTCTGGGTGAACGCGGACCTCTAAAGTTGTTCCACCACGTGAATTTTTTTCAGTGATGACAACCTCTGCTGGGTTATCAACAATACCTTTTACTAAATGCTCTAGTGCTTCATCAATCATTATTACTCGCTTGCAGTTGCATCAGCAGCTGGTGCTTCAGCAGTTACTGCTGGAGCTTCAACTACCGCTTCGGCTGCAACTTCGGTAACTGCAGCGGTGGCAGCAACAACTGCAAC
>WLSX01000071.1 GCA_009705675.1 Actinomycetota bacterium
ATGAATATGAATTATCAGATGCCAACCAGAGGAGAAGCAACACCTGCTCCAATGGGTGGAACATTTTTAAATGAACCACTACCAGCTGATGTTTTGGCAGTGCAATTAGTTGATCAAAGTAATCACAAATTTAAACTTTCAGATTTAAAGGGCAAGACTTTAGTAATCACTAACTTCTTAACCTCTTGCCAAGAGATCTGTCCTATGACGACAGTAAATATGAGAGATATTGCAGCATCAGTGGATGCAGCAGCTTTAACTAAAGAGATTGAAGTATTAGAGATAACTGTTGATCCAAAGCGGGATACTCCGTCACGGCTTTCTGCATATCAGGATTTATTTAATGATAATCGCTGGAGTTTAGTAACTGGTGATGCAGTTGGGATTACAAAGATTTGGGATTTCTTTGGTGCACCAGCAACAAGAGAGATGATGGATGCGTCAGAGTCAATGCCAATGGATTGGCAAACTGGTAAGCCAAATACTTACGACATGATGCATGCTGACTTAGTTGTAATTGTTGGCCCAGAGGGTAATTGGCTTTGGCTAGATCTTGGCGCTCCTAAAACTAAATCTGGGGTAGTCCCACCAGTATTAAATAAGTTTTTAAGTGAGCAAGGAAAGAAGAATCTGATTTCACCACAAGAACCAAGCTGGACAGTAGATGCAGTTCTGGCAGCATTAGGGCAAATAACTGGAAAAGATATTCCGGCAGCAAAATAATATTTAAGCAATAAAAAAGGCGACTACGTAAAGTAGCCGCCTTTATTTTTTAGATCTCAGATAATTGAGATTGTTACCGCACAGATAACACCTGATATTGCAATCCAATTAAACCAAGTACCAGCTGTAGCAAGACGCCATTCTTTTAGTACTGGATCAATCTTTTCGCGTTGATTACGAAGTGCAATTCCTAAAGCAACAAATGAACCTAAAACATAGTGAAGGAAGTTTCCACCACCGATTAAGAACCAAGATGATGCATACGCGCCTTCAAAGGTTTTAACACCATCGGTGTCAACAACAAATGGCATAGTTGCTAACTGCTTCCATTGCAGGTAACCACCAATTAATAACACGCCAAAGGTTGCAAATGGCAATAATGATGTGCTGCGATTAGATTGAAACGCCTTATGTATTAAAGCCGCAACAATCAATGGAACCGTCGTAACCCAACCAGATGCGATTGAGAAAGTGTGGCCATCTTTAGGAAGCCAGCCCTGATTTAGGTTTAAGTTGCGTAGGTAGAAGTAAGTAAAGACCATGGCAAATACAAATGAAGCATCGGCCACAATAATTAATCGAACTCCTAATCTTTCACGACGACCAACAACAGCTGGCGGATCATGATGAATAACAGCACCGTTTGCAGCATTCATTAATTGCTCCTTCCGTATCCGTAAGCATCACTTGTGACAACTGGTAGATCATGGAAGTTCTCTAATGGAATTGGATTTGGAACTGTCCACTCCAATGTTTTAGAGCCCCATGGGTTCATAGGTGCAATCTTTCCCTTGCGCCAGGAATGAACTACTGCCCAAAGCAGAACCAACATTCCAGCACCAGTTAAATAAGCGCCAATAGTGCTGATTAAATCTGAGGTTGCAAATGCTTGCTCATAATCTGCCACACGTCGTGGTTGACCTTGTGAACCAGCAGCAAACATGCCAAGGAAGATAACGTTGAAACCAATCTGAACCATCCAGAAAGATATGTAGCTAGCACGTTCATGCAACATACGACCAGTCATCTTTGGGAACCAGTATGCAAGTCCACCAATAGCACCGGTTAATGCCGCACCCATTAATGTGTAATGGAAATGTGCAGTTACGAACATAGAACCGTGTAGATAATCATCTGCTGGAACATCTGATAGATAAATTCCAGTAACGCCACCGATCATCATGTTCCATAAAAATGCATATACGCAAAGCATCGGCATCTTAAGCCACGGTGTACCGCGCCAGAGGGTGCCAAGAATTACTAAGAAGATTAATCCAGTTGGGATTGAAATCATTTCAGTAGTAACCATGAATGGTCCATTAAGTGATGGTGACCAACCTGATGCATACATATGGTGAGCCCAAACCAAGATACTCAAACCAGCAATACCAGCGAAGCCAATAATTGCTGCGTTAATTGAGAATAAAGGTTTGCGAACAAACACAGGTGCAATCTCCATCAGTGCTGCAACACCAGGAAGAAGAATTACGTAAACCTCTGGGTGACCCATAATCCAAAATAGATGGGCATATAACCAACCACTGCCACCAACATTTGCATCATAAAAACCAGTACCGATTGTTCGATCAAATGCGGCCATGATTTGGGAGGCCATAAATGTTGGAAATGCTGGGATCGCAAGTGCAACAGAGATAGTTGCGCCAATTACGAAAATTGGAATGCGGTTTAAGGTCATTCCCTTTGCGCGCATTGAAACAACAGTTGCGGTGATATTCGCACCAGCAATGGCTGAAGAAATCGCGAAAATAATAATGGTCATGATGAATCCATTCATACCTGGGCCAGCTTGCACCGAAAGCGGTGCGTAAGCGGTCCAACCAGTTGGAATACCACCAAGGAACCAAGTACTGCACAAAGTTACGATTGCAGTGAACAGTAACCACCAGCTAAGCGCGTTAAGACGTGGGAATGCCATATCTCTAGCACCGATCATGATTGGCAATATGAAGTTACCAAATGGACCAGTTGCGACAACAATTAACGCAACGATCATGGTTATTCCATGCAAACCAACTAATGAGTTATAAATTTCTGGAGTAACTAATTTTGATCCCGGCTTAATTAAATTAGTACGGATCATCATCGCCATAGTTCCACCAACGCCTAGCATGGTCATTACACCTACTAGATATTGGATACCTACAACTTTGTGATCTGTGCAGTATTTAAAGTAGCGCGAGATTCCCTGCCCACTACCTGCCATATATAACTGCTCTTCATCGGTTAAATCTTTTCCGATTAACCAGCGAAATGGTCCAATAAATGCACCGATTCCAATTAGAAAACCAATGCACCAAGCAATCATTGAAAGTGTAAGGATCTTATTGATCTCACGGGCTTCATTTATATCGAACCAACTCTTTGAAAGCCAGTACATACCTTCAGCAAAGATGATTCCAACAATTAAGCCGGTACCCATATTTAGTTTAGTAATTAAACTCTTTTCAGGCACATTAGATCTACTTGTCTTGTTTGCGAATGTGGTCATGCTGTATGGCCTCCTTCAGCTGTTACCCAACTATTAAAGTCAGATGCGGTCATAATTTCACCTTCAGATTCCATATAAGCGTGGTACAAACCGCAAAGTTCAGCACACTTAATATCTATCGAACCTAAAACATTTGGAGTGGTTCTAGCAGTAGTTACTGCGTGGCGGTTAGCATCAACCTTCACACCCAGCTGAACTGGCCAAAATGAGTGGTTAACATCAACTGAGGTAATTCGAAATACCACTGGACGATCAATTGGTAAGTTCAATTTATCTGATGAGAACCCATAATCTGGATAGTTAAAGTTCCAAACCCATTGTGATCCAGTTACCTCAACCACAATTGCATTAGGAGCTTTATCAGCAGCTTCAGAGCTAGATACATTCATCTCGACTAATCCCCACACAATTGCTACTAAGCAAAATAGTGAGGAGACAATTGTCCAAACTAAAACCACTGGGTTATTAGTTCTAATTGCTGGGCCATCAGGTGGTGGAGTATCGCCTTTATGGCGGTTAAGGAATGTGTATAGGGCAATTCCAAGAACCAAGCCGGCAACCGGAGCAGAAATAACTGTGAAATAAACAATTACCTC
>WLSX01000072.1 GCA_009705675.1 Actinomycetota bacterium
CAAGGTTGAGATCGATGAGAAAATATCTGAAGCTATTCGCCTTGCGAAGAATTCAGATTTACCGATTAAAGAGTTACCACGCAGAGCACTTGATGATCTAACCGGAAGTACTAATCACCAAGGTATTGCGCTAGTTATTAAACCCTTTAATTACACAGAGTTTGAAAAATTAATTACTAATGCAAAAAAACCAATGATGTTAATTGGTTTAGATGGAATAACTGATCCACATAACCTTGGCGCAGTTGTTAGGTCTGCTGCAGCATTTGGCGCAGATGGCGTAGTTATTCCAGAAAGACGTAATGCAGCAATGACTGGCTCTGCTTGGAAAGCATCCGCAGGTGCCGCTGCTCGTATGCCGATCTCACAGGTAACAAATTTAGTTAGGTCAATTGAGGATGCAAAGAAAGCTGGTTGCTTTGTAGTTGGACTTGATGCTGAAGGAGATGCAACCTTGGCAAAGATGAACTTAGCAACAGAATCAATATTTATTATTGTGGGCAGTGAAGGAAAAGGCTTATCTAGATTAGTAAGAGAAAAATGTGATTTAGTAGTTTCAATTCCCATGCAATCATCAGTTGAATCTTTAAATGCCAGCGTGGCAACCGCAATTATTATGTATCAGGTTGCGGCTGAAAGAAGTAAGTAAAATGCAATACACCCGCTTTATCGCACTCGGTGATTCAATGACTGAGGGCATGACTGATGAAGTAGTTGATGGAAAGTATCGCGGATGGGCTGATCGAGTCGCTGATGTAATTGCAAAAACTGATTCCAGTTTTACCTATATGAATTTAGCGATTAGAGGTAAATTACTTAAACAGGTAGTTGAAGACCAAATTCCAACAGCTCTTAAATATATTGAAGGAAAGAAAACTTTAGTTTCATTTCACGCTGGAGCTAATGATGTATTGCGACCAAATTACAATCCAGCAATTTCATTTGCCGAGTATGAAAAAGGTGTAAAGCAGTTAACCGATGCTGGAGCAACGGTGATGCTATTTACAGTGGTAGATAAAGTTGATGGCAAAGGAAAGACTGCAGAGTTATGGCACCAACGGTTTAGTAATTTTAACGAGAATGTTCGAATGGTGGCAGCAAAATATCCATCAATTTTGTTTGAAGCAAAAAAGGCTGAGTTTTTGAATGATCGAAGATTTTTAGCATTTGATAGATTGCATATGAATCCAGAGGGCCATCGCCGGTTGGCAAATGCAGTTCTAGAAGGTTTAGATTATGAATATGACAAAAATTGGCGAATTCCATTGCCGCCAGCTAAGAAAAAAAATAAAATAATTAAAGTAGCGATTGATTTAGCCTGGATTGCAATCTTCTTACTACCGTGGATTTGGCGTCGAATTCGAGGTAAATCCTCGGGAGATGGCAGAAGTGCAAAATATATTGAGCCAATTAGTTGGGTAGCACGCTGAGTTAGCCTTCTGATTACCGCCCGTTAACCTTTATAAAGCAAAATAAGCACGTGAGTAATCATTTAATCTCAACTAATCCCCGCGAGCGATTAATTGATCGGGAGTTAAGTTGGCTTGCATTCAATGAACGCGTTCTCGAACTCGCCGAAGATACAAGTAATCCGTTATTAGAGCGATGTCGCTATTTAGCAATCTTTTCATCAAACCTAGATGATTTTTTTATGATTCGAGTAGCATCTTTAAAACGTAAATTAGAAAGCGGCCTAACTAAAAAGAATACTGCTGGATTTATACCATTTGAACTTATGGCTGAAATTTCTAAGAAAACTCAGGAGCTTATAGCGCGCCAAACAAAATGTTTTCAAACAGATATTTTGCCTAAGTTAGCTCAAAATGGAATTGAAATTACAGACTGGGAAAGCTTAAACGAGGATGAAAAAAGTTATATAAATAAAATATTTACCAACAGAATTTTTCCAGTTCTTACCCCTCTAGCAGTTGATCCATCCCACCCTTTTCCATATATTTCTGGGTTATCTCTTAATTTGGCAGTACTAGTTAAGCAGCCCGAAACTAATGAGGAGTTATTTGCCAGGGTAAAAGTACCAGCCTCACTTCCACGTTTCATTGAAACTGCAGAGTTTGCAAGCACTCGGTTTATTCCACTTGAAAAAGTTATTATTGCTAATTTGCATCAGCTATTTCCCGGCATGGAAATTGAGGATTACTACACATTTAGAATAACTAGAAATGCTGATTTAGAGTTAGAAGAAGAAGAATCTGAAAACTTACTTGAATCAATGGAACAAGAGTTACTTCGCCGTAAGTTTGGACCGCCCGTACGACTTGAGGTGGCAAGTGATATTGGGTCAGATTTACTTAATCGTTTAAAACTAGAGTTATCTATCCGTGAAGAGGATATATCTCGTTACAAAGAACCATTGGACTTAACTGGCCTAAATAGAATTGCTGACTTAGATCGACCAGAGTTAAAATTTGCACCATTTAGAAATCAAGTCGCTCGTGAGTTACGCGAAGTCGATCCAGATTCAAACGAAGAATTTTTTGCAGCTATTAAGCGACATGAGATTCTACTTCACCATCCGTATGACTCATTTAACTCATCTGTTGTTAGATTTTTAGAAGCTGCTGCCACAGATCCAAATGTGCTTGCGATCAAACAGACTCTTTACAGAACATCAGGTGATTCACCCATTGTTAACGCCCTAATTGAGGCAGCAGAGGCTGGAAAGCAAGTGCTAGCTGTAATCGAAATTCGTGCTCGGTTTGATGAGCAAGCAAATGTTCGTTGGGCTCGTAAATTAGAAGATGTTGGCGTGCATGTGGTTTATGGGTTAGTTGGCTTTAAAACTCACGCAAAATTATCTTTAATTGTTCGAGAAGAAGGTAATACCGTCCGAAGATACTCTCATGTTGGAACCGGTAATTACAATCCAAAAACTGCAAGGATGTATGAAGATCTGGGGATCCTAAGTGCTGACGATAAATTGGGTGAAGATTTAAATAAACTCTTTAACCAACTATCCGGATTTGCGCCACAGTATTCATACAATCGTTTGTTGGTTGCTCCTCGAACTATTAGATCTGGTTTGCTTGAAAGAATTAAAAGAGAAATTGAAAATAAAAAAGCTGGCAAACATGCATTTATAAGATTAAAACTTAACTCTTTGCTTGATGAAGAGTTTGTGGAGGCACTTTATCTTGCTTCAATGTCAGGTGTTGAAATAGATTTAGTTATTCGTGGAATATGTTCATTATTGCCAGGTATTCCGGGGGTTTCAGAAAATATAAGAGTTAGATCTGTTTTAGGCAGGTTTCTTGAGCACTCAAGAATTTTTCATTTTGCAAATGGTGGCGACGATGAGATTTATATCGGAAGCGCCGACTTAATGGATAGAAATCTAAATCGTAGAGTTGAATCCTTAGTACAAATTACTAGGCCGGAACATAAAAAAGATTTAATAAAAGTTTTTGACCTATATGTTTCATCAACTACCTCGGGATGGCATTTATTGCCAACTGGAAAATGGCTTAAAGTTGATAAAAATCCAGATGGTTCACCAATGAATGATTTGCAAGCAGTAATGATTGATTCTTATCGAGTTAACCCGTGAGTGCAACTATTCAAGCAGCGGGTGCAGTCGTTTGGCGAAATCAGAATGGTCAAACAGAAATAGCGATAATTCATCGACCTAAATATGATGACTGGAGTTTTCCAAAAGGAAAAGCAGAGATCGGCGAATCATTGATCGCCTGTGCTCATCGGGAAGTTTTAGAGGAAACTAATATTCAGACTGAGTTCGG
>WLSX01000073.1 GCA_009705675.1 Actinomycetota bacterium
AAAGCGGATAAGATAAAGGTATGAACTTTGAAGCAAGTGATCGGATTAAATTTGCGGCCTCAGTTTTAGCTGCGGCAATTTTATCCTCTGGCTTAACACTTGGACTTTATAAGGTCGGCGGGGGATTAGCAGCTCGTGCTGGAAATGCGATTACCGTAACTGGTACAGCCTCTGAGAATGCAACCGCTGATAATGCAGTTTGGACTTTAAATTTAAATGAATCTCAAAAAACCTTAGCCTCATCAGTTGGAAAGATTGATACCAGTGCTGATGCGCTGAAGAAGTATCTAATTACTGGCGGAATTACCGAAGATCAGATTGAGCTGGGCCCAATTAATAGCAATGCCATTATGGAGTATATAAATGGTAATCAAACCGGTCGGATTCTTTCTTATCAGGCATACCGTACCGTGACAGTTAGAACTAAAGATGTGGCATTGGTAGCAAAGCTAAGCAATAACATTGGCGAGTTACTTGCAACTGGGGTAAATGTTGGTAACTACGGACCTGCTTATTACCTTTCAACACTAGATACGATGCGTGCTAAATTATTAGCTGCTGCAATGAAGGATGCCCAAGATCGAGCAAAGGCGATTACTGAAGCAGTAGGTGGTGAGGTCGGCGGACTTCTATCTGTTTCAAGTGGACCTACTCAGGTAACAACTAAGAACTCATTAGATCGTGCTGCCGGTGGTATTTATGATGTTTCAACAATTGAAAAGACGGTTAACGTCACTTTATCTGCGAGCTTTAAGACCAAGTAATTTTTAAGTGGTAAAACTTATTACCATCCAGTAACATCCCAGTATGAAAATCGCGATCTGCATTAAGCAGGTACCAGACTCATGGGCTGAGAAAAAAATGGCTGCCGGTGTATTAGATCGTGCCAGCGTTGATGCGGTTTTAAATGATTTAGATGAATATGCAGTTGAAGAGGCGCTGCGAATTGTGGAGGCAAACTCACCAACTAAAGAGGCTGGTGAAGGCAGTGGTCATTCAATTACTTTAATTTCAATGGGGCCAGAGCGTGCTACTGAGGCGATTAGAAAAGCACTATCAATGGGCGCAGATGATGCAATATTGATTAGTGATCCAGCTTTAGCTGGATCTGATGCGCTCGCTACATCTTTAGTTTTAGCTGAGGTAATTAAAAAAGGTAATTATGATTTAGTGCTTTGCGGAACTGAGAGCACAGATGCCCGAATGAGTGTGGTTCCGGCGATGATTGCCGAACGTCTTGCTTGGGCGCAGTTAACATTTGCTGGCAAGGTAAAGGTTGATCCAGGATCAAGCACCGTTGAGATTGAAAGAATTACTGAGTTTGGTAATCAAGTAATGAGTGCAAAGTTTCCAGCCGTTTTATCAGTAATTGAGAAGATTAATGAGCCAAGGTATCCATCCTTTAAAGGAATCATGGCGGCAAAGAAGAAAACAATTACCACTATGTCACTTGCAGATACTGGTCTTGCTGCTTCAAATGTTGGTTCATCTGCGGCCTGGAGCACTGTTAAAGATGCACTTCCTCGGCCACCGCGGGGTGCTGGAATTAAATTAACTGATGAGGGCAGTGGCGGAGAGAAATTAGTTGAGTTTTTAGTTGAGAAGAGGCTGGCATGAGTAGCGTAATATTTTTAGTAGATCATGCTGGTGGAAAGGTTGCTAAGGCAACTGGTGAGCTTGCCACCTTTGCTAAAACAATTGGTGACTCTGTTGCGGTTGTTTTTGCCGCAAACCCAGCTGAGATTGTTAGCCAATTAAATACTTTTTCAATCGATAAGGTAATAACAGCAACTGGTGATTGGGATAAGAATGGACCAGCAGCAATTGCCGATGGTTTATCTCAAATAATTTCTGCCCAGAAACCTGCTGCAGTTTTAATTACCTCAACCGCATCTGGCAAAGAGATTGCCGGACGTCTTGCCGTAAAAACTGGTTCTGGAATTATTACCGATGCAATTAGTGTTGATAAGGATTTAATTACAACTCAATCAGTATTTGGTGGCTCAACCACCGTTCATGCCTCAGTAACAACTGGAGTTCCAATTATTACTCTGCGAGCAAACTCAATTGAGGCGGTTGCAACAACATCAACGCCTACAGTTGAGGAGTTTGTGGTAACACTTTCAGAATCTGCAAAGCTTGCAACTATTACTAGTGCAACCCCGGTAGTTAAAGGCGGACGTCCTGATTTAACTGAAGCATCTGTTGTGGTCTCTGGTGGCCGTGGCACAAATGGAGATTTCAAACCAGTTGAAGCTTTAGCAGATGCGTTAGGTGCTGCAGTTGGTGCATCCCGGGCTGCAACTGATGCTGGCTGGTATCCACACTCACATCAAGTAGGACAGACTGGTAAAACTGTTTCTCCACAACTTTATGTTGCAGCTGGAATATCTGGCGCCATTCAACACCGTGCTGGTATGCAAACCTCTAAGACAATTGTGGCAATTAATAAGGATTCAGAGGCACCAATTCTTGAGATCGCAGATTTTGCAGTAATTGGCGATCTATTTAATGTTCTACCGCAGGCAACTGAAAAAATCATCGCTCGTAAAGGGTAATTCTGCTGGTATCAGCACCAACCTTTAGACTTAGCAAGTGAGTATCTACTTTGATCATGCCGCCACCACACCGATGGTGGAGAGCTCACTTTCGGCATTAACTAAACAATTAAAAAAATTAGGAAACGCTTCATCTCTACATTCAGCCGGCCGCTCAGTTAGAAAAGATCTAGAGGCAGCAAGAGAAGAGTTAGCAGCAGCGGTTGGTTGCGCCCCAAGTGAAATTATCTTCACCTCAACTGGAACTGAGGCAAATAATCTGGCAATTAAAGGTTTGTTTTGGAATGGCGCTAAAAATAATAAGAAAGTAATTATTACCTCAACCTTTGAACACCATGCAGTAATGGATCCAATTGTTTGGCTAGCCGAACATGAAGGTGCGCAAATAGTAGGAATTAATGTGGATCGAAAAGGTTTTATTGACTTAGCAGAGTTAAAAGAGGCGGTTGAAAAACATAAAGATAATATTGCGCTCATCTCAATTATGCATTCAAATAATGAGGTTGGAAGTATTCAAGATATTGCCCAGGTGGTAAAGATTGCTGGAGATATTCCAGTTCACTCAGATTGCGTGCAAAGCTTTGGAAAGGTAGATCTATCTTTTAAAAAGTTAGGACTAACCGCTGCAACAATTTCGGCACATAAGGTTGGCGGCCCACTTGGAGTGGCAGCATTGATATTGAAAAAAGGTTTAGATATTGAACCAATCTTGCATGGTGGCGGACAAGAGCGAGATATCAGAAGTGGCACATTTAACGCACCCGGTATTGTTGCCTTTGCCGCAGCTGCAACTGATGCAGTAGCAAATAAAAAAGAGCGAGATCTAAAGATTAGGCAATTAAAAGAAGAGTTAATTAATACCATTAAGAAAAATGTTTCAGATATTTGGGTGAATGGCGACCTTGAAAACTGCCTGCCTGGCATTGTTTCAATTACCTTTCCAAAGACAGATTCAGAAGGATTACTTCTTTTATTAGATGCCGAAGGTATTGCTTGTTCAACTGGATCTGCTTGTAGTGCTGGTGTGCAACGACCAAGCCATGTATTACTTGCGATGGGTTTAAGTGAGGATGAGACCACCTCTACCTTAAGATTCTCATTAAGTTACACAAATACAATTAATGAGATTGCAAAGCTTGGCGCAGTAATTGCCTCAGTTGTTGCCAGATCAAAAGCTGCGTCGGG
>WLSX01000074.1 GCA_009705675.1 Actinomycetota bacterium
GCGCAGGCGGCGCAGTGTTAGTGCATACCGCCAAGGTGGGGTAATTGAGATTCATATTCCAGCAAAGATGAGCCGGCGCCAGGAAATCCAAATGATCCCGGAGATGATCGCAATGGTCTTACGCCGTGAGGCTCGCGAGCGCAAAACCGATCTGCAATTAATGGAGATTGGCATGCAACTTCTAACTCAATACCTACCTGAGTTTGATGTCCACCCAGCAAGTATTAATTGGCGCAATATGAGTGAGCGATGGGGATCTTGCACCACTGTAGATCGCACAATTCGAATCTCAGATCGTTTAGTTGGATCTCCAGCCTACGTTTTAAATTACATTATTTTCCATGAGCTAATTCATCTAAGAGTTCCTGGCCATGACAGTGAATTTAATAATTACTTAATCAGGTATGCCGACCAAGGTAGAGCTGAAGCATTCCTAGAAGGTTTTGAGCTTGGCTGCCAAAGTGGTGGTTCAGGTGTTATTCCGGCGGTAAATATCTAGTTTTACCCCCTTTTTTTAGATTATTGCCTAATATTTTTCATTTTACGCGTGGAAAACCCCATCCGAGCGTGGCGCTGGGGGTATGGTGTTGCCATTCGTACTCACATACAGGAAACCTCCTGCATGCTCCCAAGAGTACGGCGGATGGAGGAAGAAAATGGCTGAAGAGTACAAGGGTGAGGCTTACTGCGTTAAGTGCAAAGAGAAGCGCGCTTTTGAAGGACATGTAAAGGTCTCTGATTCAGGTCGCCGTATGGCGCAAGGAATTTGCCCAGTTTGTGGCACAAAGGTAAATCGTATTCTTGGTAAGGCTTAATAAATAAGTATTAACCAAAAGTAAAAGCGGCGGGGTTGGTATGAAACCAATCCCGCCGCTTTTTTGTTAACCCTTTCTAGTTAACATTTGTTATTAACTTTTTAAATTAACTCGCTACTGCAATCTTGGCTGGCCGTCCCGGAAGTCGCTTGCTTTGAATTACTTGACCTTCATCAAATAACTCTCCTCCCCATACCCCGCATGGCTCAGCTCTGGAGAGCGCACCCGCTAAGCACTTTGCTTGCATTGGGCAGCTGCCACATAACGCCTTAGCTTGGGCGATCATTGGGACTTCCTCGCTGAAGAAAAGCTCAGGATCTGCAGAGTGGCACGGCAGGCTACTCATCTTGGCTGGCTCTGAGATAGGTGCGAAAGGATTATCAGCGCGCTTGTATCCATCGGTGGCCTTATCACTCTTATTACCGGCATAGCCAGTTGTGGAGTTGTTGGCGTAATCGGTATAGGAGATAACTGGGGCATCCTCATAAGCCCAGGTGATATCACCTAATCCAATTTTTGCAGTTGGGCCTTGTGCCCAACCGGGGATAAGTAGTTCGCTGAAGAGAACGGTCATCGTTCTCACCTTTCCTTTCGGTTATCTTTCATTAGTTTGGTTCTTTATTCTCTTTGCCATTTTGGCTTTTATTATTTGGAAGTTATTTAGATAAAAGAAAAAGGCCCTACGAATCATTAGATTCGCGGGCCCCTTGGCTTCTATCTCGGATTAACCGATATAGCTCCCAGGGGTGCGATCTGATGTAAAGGTATAAAAACCCTTATTAGAGCGCTTATTGGTCCAGTCTGTGCGATATGAAGATTTCGCAGCAGCGGATGAAATGGCAGGCCAATTAACAGCGGCTGCAGGTGCAGCAACTGTGGTCTGATTAATTAACTTTGCCATGTGGGTAAGGGTAAAGCATGAGCCTGCTTTGATGCAACTTAATTAAATTGCGCTAAAAATACGCTTGGCTTGCCGGCATAGGTTATTTGAATCCTCTGCTTAGCCCTTGTTACTCCTACATAAAACAGCCTGCGCTCCTCATTTAAATCATTACCCATTGGTAGCACGCCATCAGACACCCCAATTAAAAACAGGTGATTCCACTCAAGTCCTTTGGCTGCATGCAAG
The DNA here is from genome assembly GCA_009705675.1 of Actinomycetota bacterium. Next base: position 1,945 of record WLSX01000074.1, read on the forward strand.
GTAGCAAGAGTTACACCTGGCAGGGTGGGCGGATTATTTTGTTCAGCCCGATCCTCAATCTCTCGTAAAAATGCGCGCATATTAGTGCCGCCATTTTCTTGAATGCTTTTGGCAAGACTTAAAAATGCGATTACATAATCAGCATCTCCAAATGGGCGAAGCACTGATACTAAATCGGCATACCAATCACCAATATCTGATGGCAGAACGGATGCACTACGGATAACCCGCATCGCATCCCGCACATCAACCCGATCAAAAAAGCGCTCACCAGATCTAATTTGGCTAGCAATCTTTAGATTATTCAGAGCTGATTTAACCTGATCTAACTGAGCATTAGTTCTGGCCAAAATAGCGATCTCAGATGAATCCGCTCCTTTTGCAATCTCCTTTGCCACCTCACCTACCACATATGAGATCTCATCAGCTGAGGTGTTAAAGCCATTTACCATTGGTTTATCGCCATGATCGTTTGCGGATTGAAGCTCAGTTCCATGATCACTTACTAAATTTGCTTGCCGCAATATTTGATTTGCGGTATTAATAATTTCAGGCGTTGATCGATAACCACGAGAAAGCCTGAAAACTTGAGCACTAGGAAAACGGTTTTGAAAGTTAAGTAGGAAGTTTGAGGTTGCCCCGGCAAATGAGTAGATAGTTTGAGCAGCATCACCGACTACACAAAGCTCTTCTCGATTGCCTAACCAAAGGTTTAACAATCTTTGTTGCAGCGGGGAAACATCCTGATACTCATCAACGGTGAAGTAGCGGTATTGATCCCTTACCCGCTCCCTTACCCCACGATCCTCCTCCAGCATGCCAACTGTCAAGAGCAATACATCCTCAAAATCTAAAGTGCGCTCCTGTTTTTTTAATGACTCATACGCTTCATAAACCTGCGCGATCATTGAAAGATTCTCACCTTGAGTTTTGCTATTTGGTAACTTAACTAACCTTGAACTCTCAATTGCTCGCTCTTGGTAATCCTGCGGTGAAATCTCAAGCACCTTTGCCCACTCAATCTCACTTGCAATCTCTCGCAGCGCATTTACTTGAGCTGGAATTGCCACCTCAGCCCTAGTAATTGCCTGACTAATAAATCCAGATTTTGTTGTTAATAGGGATGGAAATTGACCACCGAAGGCGTAGGGCCAAAAATATAAAAGTTGTTTTAGCGCCGCTGAGTGAAATGTTCTAGCTGCTGCATTTGAAATTCCCAATACTCGAAGCCGAGCGCGCATCTCACCAGCTGCTTTTGCAGTGAAAGTTAGCGCTAAAACTTTAGTTGGATCAGTAACACCAGCATTAATTGCATAGGCAATTCGATTGGTAATTACTCTAGTTTTTCCGGTGCCAGCACCTGCTATTACACAGACTGGTCCGCTAATTGCCGTAACAACAGCTAATTGATCTGAATCTAACTCAGCAAGAATTTGGGCATTATCTATCGCCATGATTCATTGCCAATCAAATCAACATCTGCGCCCGGCCCATACCAAGCCTTAATCATTTGGCGAGCAACACTAATTTCAAGGGGCAGGATTAATGATTTATCTAAGATGGCAGCTTTCATATCTTCTCTTGAAAACCACCGAATCTCTTCAATCTCATCCCCATCAGCCTTTGCAATATCTGGCGTATTTGTTACCGCTTCAAATGCAATCATTAAGGATGCTGGAAATGGCCATGGTTGAGATCCAAGATAATTAATCTGGGATAACTCAACACCTGCCTCTTCTCTTACCTCTCTAACAACACAATGCTCAAA
>WLSX01000075.1 GCA_009705675.1 Actinomycetota bacterium
CAAGGAATTGGTTATTTAGATTTAGCTGGTTGTACTACTTTAGGAATTACTGGCCCAGTTCTTCGCTCAACTGGATTAGCTTGGGATTTAAGAAAAGCGCAACCATATTGTGGTTATGAGGATTATCAATTTGATATTCCAACAACTGATACCTGCGATGTTTACGGAAGATTTTTAATTAGGATGCAAGAGCTAGAACAATCACTAAGAATTATTGAGCAGTGTGTTACTAAGCTTGAGAAATTAGAAGGTCAACCAGTCATGGTTGCCGATAAGAAAATAGCTTGGCCATCTCAACTATCTATTGGCGCTGATGGTATGGGTAACTCTTTAAATCACATTAGAGAGATTATGGGTGAATCAATGGAGGCATTAATTCATCACTTTAAATTAGTTACTGAAGGATTTAGAGTGCCAGCAGGTCAGGTATACACATCAATTGAATCACCACGAGGTGAACTAGGTGTTCACTTAGTTTCAGATGGTGGAACTCGTCCATATCGTGTGCACTTTCGTGATCCATCATTTAATAATCTTCAATCAACTGCTGCAATGTGTGAAGGTGGACAGATTGCCGATGTGATTGCAGCTGTTGCATCAATTGATCCAGTTATGGGTGGGGTTGATCGCTAATGTCATTTACCTCTGAGCAAATTTCAATTATGGATTCAATTATTGCAAGATATCCACGCAAGCGATCAGCAATTATGCCACTGCTCCATTATGCGCAATCAATTGATGGTTATGTAACTAATGAAGGCATTGAATTAATTGGTGAAAAACTAGAGCTGGCAACTGCAGAGGTAACTGCCGTTTCAACCTTTTATACTCAATATAAATCAAGGCCGGTAGGTGAATACCATGTTGGAATATGCACAAATACTTTGTGTGCGGTTATGGGCGGAGATGTGATTTTTGATGCAGTTAAAGAGCATCTTGGAATTGAAAATGATGGCGTAACAAGTGATGGCAAAGTTTCAGTAGAACATATTGAGTGCAACGCTGCTTGTGATTACGCCCCAGTAGTAATGGTTAATTGGGAGTTTTACGATAATCAAACTGTGCAATCTGTTAAAGATTTAGTAGATGGTGCTCGAAATGGAAATCCACCTGCACCAACGCGTGGGCCTAAAACACTTAGAACTTGGAAACAAAACTCTGCAGTTCTTGCCGGTATTTCAGATGGTCTTGCAAATGAGGGCGTACAAGCTGGCGGACCAACTTTGTTAGGGCTAAAGAAAGCAAAAGGTGGAGCATGAGTAAATTAACTCCAGTACTTTCTGCCCACTGGGATGAAGCAGATTCATTTACCATTGCAGGTTATAAGCGCAATGGTGGATATGGCGCAGTTGCCAAAGCACTTGCTATGGCACCTGATGAAGTAATTCAATTAGTAAAAGATTCTGGATTACGTGGCCGAGGTGGCGCAGGATTTCCAACTGGAAGTAAGTGGGGCTTTATTCCGCAAGGAGATAATAAAGAACATTACTTAGTTGTTAACGCCGATGAGTCAGAGCCCGGTACATGTAAAGATATGCCGCTTTTATTAGCAAACCCACATGTATTAATTGAAGGCGTAATTATTGGTTCATATGCGATTAGAGCAAATCACGCTTTTATTTATATTCGCGGTGAGGTAACCCACGTAGTACGCAGAGTGCAACAAGCAATTGAAGATGCATACGCTGCTGGATTACTTGGTAAAAATATTTTAGGTAAAGGTTTTGATTTGGAATTAGTTCTTCATGTGGGTGCCGGAGCTTATATTTGTGGTGAAGAGACGGCATTACTTGATTCGCTAGAAGGATTTCGTGGTCAGCCAAGACTTCGCCCACCATTTCCGGCAATTGCTGGGTTATACGCAAAGCCAACGGTAGTAAACAATGTTGAATCAATTGCCTCAGTTCCAGCGATTGTAAATAATGGTGTTGCCTGGTTTAACACAATGGGAACTGAAAAGAGCAAAGGATTCACGCTCTACTCACTCTCTGGCCATGTAAATAATCCTGGTCAATTTGAAGCACCACTTGGGATTACTTTGCGAGAGCTTTTAGAAATCTCTGGCGGAGTTAGAAGTGGTCATAAATTAAAGTTTTGGACGCCTGGTGGGTCATCAACGCCAATCTTTACCGATGCACATTTAGATGTACCACTTGATTATGAAGGTGTTTCAGCTGCTGGTTCAATGCTTGGTACAAAAGCGCTGCAAATATTTGATGAAACTACTTGTGTGGTTAGAGCAGTTCTTAGATGGACAGAGTTTTATAAACATGAATCTTGCGGTAAGTGCACACCATGCCGCGAAGGAACATGGTGGTTAGTACAAGTTCTTAAAGATTTAGAGGCAGGTAAGGGAACCGAGGCGGATCTAGATAAGTTATTAGATCTATGCGACAACATTATGGGCCGATCATTTTGTGCTCTAGCTGATGGTGCGGCAAGCCCAATTATTTCTTCACTAAAATATTTCCGCCAAGAGTATTTAGATCATCTAGCCGCTGGTAGATGTCCATTTGATCCAATGGCATCAACATTATTTGTTACTGCAGGTGCTAAATGAGTATTCAAGAGTTAGGCACCGAACAAGCAGTTGAGATGATCACCTGCGTAATTGATGGTTTTGAAATTACTGTTCCAAAGGGAACCTTAGTAATCCGTGCTGCTGAAAAGCTAGGTATTCAAATTCCAAGATTTTGTGATCACCCACTGCTTGCACCAGCTGGTGCTTGTAGACAATGTTTAGTAGATATTGAAATAAATGGCCGAGCATTTCCAAAACCACAAGCCTCTTGCACTATTCCAGTTGAAAACGGGATGATTGTTAAAACTCAATTAACTTCACCTGTTGCTGATAAAGCCCAAAAAGGAATTATGGAGTTGCTGTTAATTAACCACCCACTTGATTGCCCAGTTTGCGATAAAGGTGGTGAGTGCCCATTACAAAATCAGGCGATGTCATCTGGCAGAGGTGAAAGTAGATTTGAAGGAATAAAGAGAACATTTGAAAAACCTGTTGCAATCTCATCACAAGTTTTATTAGATCGAGAGCGGTGCGTACTTTGCGCTCGCTGCACAAGATTCTCAGAACAAATTGCCGGTGATCCATTTATAACTTTAAATGAACGTGGCGCACTTCAACAGGTTGGCATCTACGAGGATGAACCATTTGATTCTTATTACTCTGGAAACACAGTACAGATATGTCCGGTTGGAGCATTAACTGGCACCTCATATCGATTCCGAGCTCGACCATTTGATTTAGTTTCCACTAATACTTCATGTGAGCACTGTGCATCTGGTTGCTCAATGCGCACCGATGTTCGCAGAGGCAAGACCTTGCGCAGACTTGCCGGAGAAGATGCAGATGTAAATGAAGAGTGGAATTGCGATAAGGGCCGATGGGCATTTAAGTATGAGGTAGCTAAGAATCGACTTACCGTGCCAATGATTAGAGATGCAAATGGACAACTACAAGAAGCGTCTTGGCCTGAGGCATTAGCAGCTGCAGCAGCAGGATTAAAAAATGCTAGGGCTGGTGTGTTAGTAGGTGGGCGTGCAACTGTTGAAGATGCTTACGGGTATAGCAAATTTGCTCGAATAACTCTTAATACAAACAATATTGATTTCCGCGCTCGCAGCCACAGCGGTGAAGAGTTAGATTTCTTAGCATCGGCATCACTTAATGCAA
>WLSX01000076.1 GCA_009705675.1 Actinomycetota bacterium
CATTTGCAAAAGCTAGCAATAAACCTAATTGCCACCAGATATGACCAGTTAATTGAAAACTAAGAATGGCGCCTGCATTGGTTGAGATATTTACTAACTTGGCAGTACCAGATGCTTTTAAGAAGGCGTAACCAATCCCGGATACCAAGAAGAAAACTAAAAATGTGCCAGTACCAGGGCCAAAGATTCCGTCGTAGAAACCAATTAATAATCCAATTAAGGCCACAATCGCTAATCGTTTTTTGTGGGTATATTTTAAATTTTCGTTCATACCTAACTCTGGTTTTCGCCAGGTATAGATTGCAACTGCAATAAGTAAGAAAACAATAAATGGTTTAAAGAAATCCTTTGGTACTGCTGCAGCAAGGGATGCCCCACCCATAGAACCAATAAAAGCTGGCCCCATCATCGATAATGTAAGTGGAATATCTGGCTTAATATTTTTAAAGTAATTTCGTGCTGCTGCCGTTGTCCCAAATATTGATGGCACCTTATTTGTACCAAGAATTAGTGGTAACTCCTTATTTGGTAATCCCACAATTAAGGCTGGTAATTGAATTAAACCGCCACCACCTGCCATGGCATCAACAAAGCCAGCAAATCCTGATGCGATTGCTAAAAAGATTGCAACCTCAATACTCATAAATTACTTAACTAATGTTTTAACAACATCAGCTACTGCTACCTCTTGCTTATCCCCTGATTTGCGATCACGAACTTCAACCTTGCCATCTGCTAATGCTTTGCCAACAATTATGATCTTAGGAATACCTATTAACTCAGCATCTTTAAACTTAACTCCAGCACTTGCCTCACGGCGATCATCAAGTAAAACCTCTAGGCCTTTTGCCTCTAAATCTTTAGCAATCTGTTCTGCTACCTCAAATGGTTGATCCTCTTTACCAGTTGCCACAATGTGAACATCAGCTGGTGCAATCTCTGCTGGCCAACAAAGTCCAAGTTCATCATAGGTTTGTTCAGCAACTGCTGCGACCGCACGCGATACACCAATTCCATATGAACCCATTGTTACAACCTGTGGCTTACCTTCTTTATCTAAAACTGTAAGCCCAAGTGATTGTGCATACTTTCTACCTAATTGAAAAATGTGGCCAATTTCAATTGCTCGATCAATAATTACCGGCTTCTCACACTTAGGACAGCTATCTCCTGCTCTAACCTCAGCTGCTTCAACATACTGATCAACTTTAAAATCACGGCCACAAGTTACATATCTTGCATGTTTATTTTTTTCATTGGCTCCTGTTACCCAAGCTGATCCTTCAACCACTCTTGGATCTGCATATAACTTTAAGCCCAATGCCTTTGCATCTTGTGGTCCAACATATCCTTTAACTAATTTTGGATGCTTGGCAAAATCTTCATCCTCAAATAATCTTAAATCTTTTACCCCAGCTAAGTTTGCGCCCAATCGCTTTAAATCAACTTCACGGTCTCCTGGCACTAAAACTGAAATTGGTGAACCATCTGCCATCAGCAACACATTTTTTAATGTGTGCGCTGCTGAAATATTTGCTGAGTACTTGGTATTAAACACTTCAACTAATGAATCAATGGTTGGTGTATTTGGCGTATCTAAAATTTCAATTGCCGGTGATTTCTCGCCTTTAAATGGTGAAACCTTGGTGACCATCGCTTCAACATTTGCGGCATATCCACAACCATTACAAAGTACATATGTATCTTCACCAGTTGGACATGGTGCTAAAAACTCTTCAGATTTTGAGCCACCCATCGCACCACTCATCGCCGAAACGATGTTGTATTTAAGACCTAACCGGTCAAAGGTTTTTATGTATGCAGCTCGATGTTTGTTATATGAAGCTTCCAAACCAGCATCATCGACATCAAAACTATAAGAATCTTTCATCACAAACTCACGGCCTCTAATAATTCCACTTCTTGGCCGTGGCTCATCTCGGTACTTAGTTTGAATTTGATAAATAGAAAGTGGCAAATCTTTATATGATGAAAACTCACCTTTGACCATTAAGGTAAACATCTCTTCATGAGTTGGCCCTAAAAGGTAATCATTACCTTTTCGATCTTGTAATCTAAATAAATCTGGTCCGTACTCTTCCCAACGATTTGTTGATTCATAAGGTTCTTTTGGTAATAGTGCTGGAAAGTGAACCTCTTGAAATCCGGCAGCATCCATCTCTTGTCGAACAACCTCTTCAATTTTTCTAAATGTTCGATAACCAAGTGGTAGCCATGAGTAAATACCAGCGGCAATTCGGCGGACAAATCCTGCTCTTACTAATAAGCGATGGGATGCAACCTCAGCATCAGCTGGATCATCACGCAGTGTGCGCAACAATAAGGTGGACATCTTTAACATAGGTAAAGCCTATCTATTGAACAGCAACAGATGGCGTACCTGATGCCACTCCAGCAGCCTCCATTTCTTCAGCAAGGCGCATCGCCTCTTCAATTAGCGTCTCAACAATCTGTGCCTCTGGCACAGTTTTAATTACCTCGCCCTTAACAAATATCTGACCCTTACCATTTCCAGATGCCACACCAAGATCTGCTTCCCTAGCTTCACCAGGTCCATTAACAACACAACCCATTACTGCAACTCGAAGTGGCACTGTCATTCCTTGCAGACCAGCTTGAACTTTTTCTGCCAAAGAATAAACATCAACTTGGGCCCGACCACATGAAGGACAAGAGACAATCTCTAATTTACGTTGACGTAAATTAAGTGATTCTAAAATTGAAATACCAACCTTTACCTCTTCAACCGGAGGAGCTGAGAGTGAAACTCTGATCGTGTCACCAATTCCTTCAGCAAGTAATATGCCAAAAGCGGTAGCTGACTTTATTGTTCCTTGGAAAATTGGTCCAGCCTCAGTTACACCAAGATGTAATGGGTAATCACACTTTGCGGCCAGCAAGCGATAAGCCTTTACCATTGTTACTGGATCATGATGTTTTACTGAGATTTTAATATCGCTAAAGCCATGCTCTTCAAATAATGATGCTTCCCACAGCGCAGACTCTGCCAGTGCTTCAGGTGTTGCCTTGCCATACTTTGCAAGCAATCTTGGATCTAATGATCCAGCATTAACACCAATCCGAATTGGAATACCAGCATCCCCAGCAGCCTTTGCTACCTCTTTCACCTTGTCATCAAATTGTTTAATATTTCCTGGGTTTACTCGAACTGCAGCACAACCTGCATCGATTGCAGCAAAAATATACTTTGGTTGAAAATGTATATCGGCAATTACTGGAATCTGCGATTTTTTTGCAATCTGAGCAAGTGCGTCAGCATCATCTTGAGAAGGAACTGCCACTCTAACTATCTGGCAGCCAGATGCAGTTAACTCTGCAATTTGTTGCAAAGTTGCATTTACATCTGAGGTAAGAGTTGTACACATGGATTGAACTGAGACGGGAGCATCCCCGCCAACTAATACTGAACCAACTTTAAGCTGCTTACTCTTTCGCCTTGGCGCAAGAGTAGGAGGTGGTGCGGCTGGAATTCCTAAATCAACCATGAGTAAATCCTACCTAGAAA
>WLSX01000077.1 GCA_009705675.1 Actinomycetota bacterium
CACTTAAATGTGAAGTTAGTTGGCTAGTTTCCTCGCAATTTAGCAACACTTGCTTTTAGTGCAGTACAAAACTCTTTCACTATCTGTTCAGTAATCTCTTTATGAATTGTTAGCCGGATATTTCCAGCGAACGGTCTACCCATTGCCGCTAATACATGAGATGGCTGCATATCCGCAGATTTACAGGCAGAGCCTGAGTCAACTGCAAAACCTGCCCCCTCTAGATCAAGCAGTAATCGATCTGCCTCAACGCCTTTAATAGATATTGATAAAAACTTTCCAAGACCATTAGCAGTGGAGGCAATATCGACATCGGTAATTTGCGCGGTAATAAATGAAATTATCTCTTGTTTTAATTTAGCTCGGTTATCACTTTGGGCTAGATAATTTTCTAAAGCCACTGCGCTGGCCAGTAGTAGTGGGAGTGAGTAAGTGCCGGGGGTGCGGGCGAGATCATTGTGGGGTAGGGGATTGCGCCACTTGGAAGCGGATTTAATAACTAATATGCCAAGACCATCAGGTCCGGCCCAAGAGGTGCTATCAAATAAAGCGGTTTGATAATCAAAGTTTGGCAGTAAATCAACGCCACTACTTGTGCAATCTGCAAAGACCATAGCTCCACTTTTAGGACTTGGTTGAGTATTTCCAGTCTCACCATTTGCAACCTGCCAAATTAGGAGATCATTTGCAGTAATTGATGATTCTTGAATTTGTCCAAGATTATTTACTTGTAACTGAGTTACATCTCGGCCCTTATTTTTTTCATAAGCTGCCACAGCAAAAATGCGTTGACGATCAATGCTTGAGTAAAACAACTTATTATCTGGGGTTAGCAAACCTTGAATAGCTAATTGAAATCCTAAATCTGGTTCACCTAAAAACTCGACCTCATCGCTTCTAACATTTAATGCTTTAGCAAAACTTTGGCGCACCTGTTCTTGCAAAATACTCGCTTGCCTAGAGCTGTTATTTAATTTGGCAGGATCTGGCCAACCTTTGGAAAAAAACTCATCTAATAGGGAGGTTGCGGCAGGGTGTAGCACTCTTTCCTGCTGGAAATCACCTGTGATGCGAACCACCCGATACCCCTAACCGCAACCGTCTGAAACCTCTATGGCAGAAGGTTATCCTTAAGCCCATGCGCCGGTCTCACCTTAAATCAATCCCGTCCTTACTGGCCGCCACCTTCTTATTAACTAGTTGTTCAAAGGGTGAGGTCTCTGGTCTTGGCTTTGAAAAGGGATTATCTAGCGTAAATGACCACTCACTATCGCTATGGTCATGGTCTTGGATTGCCGCCGGTGTAGTTGGAGTATTCACCTTAATTTTAATCTTATGGCCGGTTTTCTTTCATCGTAAAAAAGATGAGAGCTTTCCAAAGCAAACTCAGTACAACATTCCAGTCGAAGTTGCCTACACCATCATTCCTTTTATTATTGTGGCGGTTCTTTTTTACTTCACCGTGCAAAGTGAATCAAAAATTGTAAAGATCACCCCAGATGCACAGGTATCACACTTTATAGATGTTAAAGGTATCCAATGGTCATGGCAGTTTAATTACAAAGATGCTGGTGATTACAAGAGTGCAACTGTTACTGGTACACCTGCTCAGCCACCAACCCTTTACCTACCATTGGGTGAGAATGTTAGATTTACCTTAACTGCAAACGATGTGGTTCATGGGTTCTGGATTCCAGCTTTTATGATCCAAATGCAAAACCTACCTGGGGTAACTAACCAGTTAGAGTTTTCTGCTAATAAATTAGGAACCTTCCCGGGCAGATGCAACATTTTGTGCGGAAGAAATCACTCACAAATGCTATTTACCGTTAAGGTTGTAACACCTGCTGAGTATGAAACTTATATTCAAGGATTAGTAGCCGAAGAGAAAGCAGCTAAAGCATGACCACCTACGCCCAACGCCCGACAATTGCAGCAGGAGCCGGCAAGGTTGCACCAACCTCAAAGGGCAGATTACTTGTTAAGTGGTTAACCTCAACTGATCATAAAACTATTGGTTACCTATATTTAATTACCTCATTTGCTTGGTTTTTAATTGCTGGTTTATTAGCTCTACTACTTCGAAGTGAGCTAGCCCGTCCTGGTATGCAGTTCTTAAGCAATGAGCAGTACAACCAAATCTTTACTATGCACGGCACCATCATGTTGTTGATGTTTGCAACACCTTTGTTTGTTGGTTTTGCCAATGTGATTATGCCGCTACAAATCGGCGCAGCAGATGTGGCATTTCCAAGATTAAATATGCTCTCTTATTGGTTGTATTTATTTGGCGGCACGATGGCCTTTATTGGATTTTTAACACCAGGGGGTGCGGCCTCCTTTGGTTGGACCGCATACGCACCTCTTGCAAATGCGCAGTACTCACCTGGAATTGGTGGTGATCTATGGTTGGTAGGACTTGCTATTGGTGGTCTTGGCACAATTTTAGGTGGCGTTAATTTTGTAACCACAATATTAACTATGCGTGCACCTGGTATGACCATGTTTAGAATGTCGATCTTTAGTTGGAACGTATTGCTAACTTCAATCTTGGTATTAATTGCATTCCCACCACTTGCTGCTGCATTTTTAGCGCTTGAATCAGATCGTGCCTTTGGCTCACATATCTTTGATCCAGCAAATGGCGGAGCTATGTTATGGCAGCATCTATTTTGGTTCTTTGGTCACCCTGAGGTTTATATCTTGGCGCTGCCATTCTTTGGAATTGCAACGGAAATCCTTCCGGTATTTTCTCGTAAACCGATCTTTGGTTACAAAGGATTAATTGCAGCCACAATTGCAATTGCAGCACTTTCAGTTTCAGTGTGGGCCCACCATATGTATGCAAGTGGTCAGGTATTGCTGCCCTTCTTCTCATTTATGACATTTTTAATTGGTGTCCCAACTGGTGTTAAGTTCTTTAACTGGATCGGCACAATGTGGCGGGGCTCAGTTACCTTTGAAACGCCAATGCTCTTTGTTTTAGGCTTTTTAATTACCTTCTTATTTGGCGGACTTACTGGAATTATTTTGGCTAGCCCACCACTTGATTTTGCAGTCTCTGCCTCCTACTTCGTAGTTGCCCACTTTCACTATGTTTTATTTGGCACCGTAGTATTTGCAATGTTTGGTGGTTTTTACTTCTGGTGGCCAAAGATGACTGGCAAGATGCTTAATGAAACCTTAGGAAAGATTCACTTTTGGACATTATTCTTTGGTTTCCACTTAACTTTCTTAATTCAACACTGGTTGGGAATCAAGGGCTTCCCACGACGTTACGCGGATTACCTAGCAACTGATGGCTTTACCACGATGAATATGATTTCAACAGTTGGTTCATTCCTACTTGCACTTTCTATGATTCCATTTTTTATTAATATCTGGATTACTCGTAATACTGAAAAGGTAACAGTTGATGATCCTTGGGGATATGGTGCATCCCTTGAGTGGGCGACCTCATGTCCACCACCACGACATAACTTCACCTCAATTCCAAGAATTAGAAGTGAGCGGCCAGCATTTGATCTGCACTATCCACATA
>WLSX01000078.1 GCA_009705675.1 Actinomycetota bacterium
GCCTGGCCAGTTGGAATAGTCGGTGATGCACTTTTATTCACAGTTTTTCTTGGCGCGGTATTTTCATTTGGTGCCGAGGATCAACAAAAGAACTTTTACGGACAAGCAAGCCGTAATTTATTATTGATTATTGTCAGTATCTATGGCTGGATTCGCTGGAATCAACACCGCAAATCAGGTGCGCCAGGTACACCACCAGTTGTGCCACGTTGGACAACTACTAAAGAGAAGCTGGTATTAGTTCCGGCAATTGCAATCTTCTTCACAATTGCATATCAAATCTTTAAATCACTCGGTGAATCAGGTCAATGGTTATTTGTTGATACCTGGATATTTACCGGAACAGCACTTGCCACCTTTGGCATGAGTCGAGGATATGTTGAATTCTGGTTAGTTTGGATTGCAGTTGACTTAGTTGGAGTTCCATTTGCCTTTAAGAATGGTTACTACCCAACTGGAACGCTCTATGCAATCTACCTACCATTTGTGATCTGGGGCTTTATCTCTTGGCTTAAGATTTCAAAGAAAGAAAAAGCAGCGGTTTAATAAAAGTTAATAGGGCCGAGTTAATACCCGGCCCTATTATTTAACGCTCTTGTAGCTCTTCTGGAGTTCCGTGAACACCCTTTAAATCTCCACTTAACTTATAGCCAACTCCATCTCTACTGACTGGTCTTACCTTCTTACTCCAGTCAGGAGGCACAATTCCCAGTACACCTTTTTGGAAATCATCAAATGCTTTTAATACTTCAGTTTTGGTATTCATTACAAATGGGCCCATCCATGCAACTGGTTCTTTGATTGGCAATCCACCCAAGATTAAAACATCCATGGCGGGAGAGCGGGATTCTTGATTTAAATCTGCAGAAATAACAATTACATCACCATCACGATAGGTAACAAGTTGACCTGTTTTAATTGGATACTTTTCATCTCCAACTGTTCCAAAACCATTTAATACATATGCAAGACCGTTGTATGCAGGATTCCATGGCAGGCGAAGCTGCGAACCTGGTTGCAAAGTTGCATGAACCAAAGTGATTGGTGTTTGTGTTGATCCAGGACCTTTAAAGCCTGCAACTTCACCAGCAATTACTCTAAGGAGAGCGCCACCATCACTTGATGAAAGCAGTGCAACATCTGATGCTCGCAAATCTTGATAAGCAGGTGGTGACCATTTTTTATCTGCCGGTAGATTTACCCAAAGCTGGAAGCCATGAAATAAACCGCCACTAACAACTAAATGCTCTGGTGGAGTTTCAATATGTAATATGCCAGCACCTGCAGTCATCCACTGGGTGTCACCATCAGAGATGGTTCCCCCACCACCATGGTTGTCATAATGATCAAAGATGCCATCGATAATGTAAGTAACAGTTTCAAAACCACGATGTGGATGCCAAGGAGTTCCCTTTGGTTCTCCTGGTGCGTACTCAACCTCACCCATTTGATCTAAGTGAATAAATGGATCTAAATCCGCTAAATCAACTCCAGCAAATGCTCGGCGAACTGGGAAGCCTTCACCTTCATGTCCTTGTGGGGCAGTCGTAATACTTTTTACTCGACGTGGTCGCAAATTGGTATCAGCAACAACCCGCGGCAGAACAGTGATATCACGAACCGATATTGCTGGCACATTGCTCCAATATTTTATTGATTAGTTAATTATATAACTACTTTATATCTACTTATATTCCTTATAAAGCTTTTAGGGCGCTAACTACTTTTGTTAGCGAATCCTTTGCATCACCAAATAAAAGGGTAGTTTTTGGCTCATATAAAAGTTCATTTTCAATACCAGCAAAGCCTGGGCGCATTGATCGCTTTAAGAAGATCACATTTCCTGCTTGGCCAACATCTAAAATTGGCATGCCATAGATCGGACAGCCCGGTGTGGTCTTTGCTGCCGGATTTACCACATCATTTGCGCCAACAACTAATACAACATCTGTTTGTGGAAAGGTTGGATTTATCTCTTCCATCTCTAATAATTGTTCATATGGAACATTTGCTTCAGCAAGTAAGACATTCATATGCCCTGGCATACGACCGGCAACTGGATGAATTCCATATGCAACCTCAATACCTTTAGATGCTAATAAATCTGCTAACTCTCTAACTGTGTGCTGTGCTTGAGCAACTGCAAGACCAAATCCAGGAACGATTACTACTCGTTGGGCGTAGTTAAGAAGTATTGCAACATCATCAGGAGATCCTGATTTAACTGGGCGAGCATCAACTGCGCCAGTACTTGCTTGTGCTTTGGCAGTAAAGGCGCCAAATAAAGTTCCAAATAAAGATCTACCCATCGCCTCTGCCATTAGGCGGGTAAGAATTGTGCCAGAGGCACCAACTAAGGTTCCGGCCACAATTAATAATGTAGTTTGCAAAACATAGCCTGAGGCGGCAACTGTTAAACCGGTAAAGGCGTTAAGTAATGAGATAACAATTGGAACATCTGCTCCGCCCACTGGTAGCACAAACAAAACACCAAATAGAAGTGAGAGTAAGCCATTTACTAATAATGGTGTTGAACCACCGGATGAAATAACCCAGCCACCACTTGCCAATACGCCAACTAAAGTAAGTGCAATTAATTGACGACCAAATGGAAATATCACAGGGCGAGTGGTCATTAACTCTTGCAGCTTCATAAAGGTAATTACCGATCCAGAGAATGAAACACAACCAACAATTACCGTAAACACTGTTGCAATAACTTCAGCAGTTGTTGCACCTGTTCCTAGTTTTAAATATTCAACAATTGCGACCAATGCTGCAGCCCCACCACCAACACCATTAAATAGTGCTACTAATTGCGGCATCTGAGTCATCTGCACCTTGCGTGCTGCAGGTACTCCAACTAATACGCCAAATGCAATTGCAGCAAGAATTAGTCCTAAGTGGTTAAGTGCTTTGCCACCATTTGCATAGAAGAAAACAATAACTGTGGCAACTGTTGCACCAACTGCACCAATTAGATTTCCACGACGTGCCGATTTTGGCGAAGACAATCCCTTTAATGCCAAGATAAAGCAGATACCAGCGGCTAAGCCAATTAGATCATAGAGATTTCGACTCATTTGCTGTCTCCAGAGTCTTTCTTAACCTTTGGCTTTCCTTTAAACATCTGAAGCATTCGATCAGTAACCACAAAGCCACCAACCATATTTATCGTGGCAAGAATTACAGCAGCAAGGGCTAGTCCTAATTCAAGATTAGTATTCGCGTGATCTGCCACCACAATTGCGCCAACTAAAATCACACCGTGGATCGCATTAGCTCCACTCATTAAAGGAGTGTGCAAAGTAGTTGAAACTTTAGAAACGACCTCAAAACCAACAAAGATTGATAATAAAAATATCGCAAGCAAGGCAATTTCATTACTCATAACTGCGTTGACCATTACTTGCCCTTCTCTCTTTTTGACCCACCGTGTGTAAGAGTTGCAGAGTCAATAATCTCATCTGAAAAATCAGGCTCAATCACACCAGTTGGTTTTCC
>WLSX01000079.1 GCA_009705675.1 Actinomycetota bacterium
ATGACAATGAATTCAGATATGCCAGCATTATTTGGCGAGGAATATCAAGCATTGCGAGAAAGCGTTTCATCGTTGGCTGCAAAAAAAATTGCACCATTTGCACATGATGTAGATGAGAACTCACGTTACCCACAAGAAGCAGCAGATGCTTTACAAGCCGCAGGTTTAGCCGCAGCACATGTTCCAGTTGAGTTTGGCGGACAAGGTGCGGACGCACTTGCAGCTGTAATAATTATTGAAGAGGTTGCTCGAGTTTGTGGTGCTTCATCATTAATACCTGCGGTAAATAAATTAGGTTCTGTTCCGTTAATGATTGCTGGTAATAGTGAACAAAAGAAAAAGTATTTAACTCAACTTGCAGCTGGTAAAGGTTTCTCATATTGCTTATCAGAATCAGAGGCCGGATCAGATGCTGCTGCAATGAAAACCAAAGCTGTTAAAGATGGCGATAGCTGGGTAATTTCAGGCAGTAAGAAATGGATTTCAAATGCTGGCGTCTCAGAGTTTTACACAGTTCTAGCTTCAACTGATCCAAGTAAAGGTGCGAAAGGAATATCAGCATTTATTGTAGAAAAATCTGATCCAGGCGTTTCATTTGGTTCACATGAAAAGAAGATGGGTTTTCGAGGATCTCCAACTAGGGAAGTTTATTTTGATAATGTAAAAATTAATGATGATCGCAGGTTAGGTGAGATCGGAACTGGCTTTTCACTTGCTATGAAAACCTTAGACCACACCAGAATAACTATTGCGGCTCAAGCACTTGGAATTGCACAAGGTGCATTTGATATTGCAAAGAAATATGCCCATGAACGCCAACAATTTGGTAAGCCAATTTTTGATTTTCAAGCGGTTCAATTTATGTTAGCTGACATGGCAATGCAGATTGAGGCAGCTCGGCAATTAACTTATGCAGCTGCAATTAAGAGTGAACGAGGTGAGAGTGATTTAACTTTCTTCTCAGCGGCAAGTAAATGTTTTGCAACTGATGTAGCTATGAAAGTAACAACGGATGCAGTACAGGTTTTAGGTGGTTATGGATATGTAAGTGACTACCCAGTTGAACGGATGATGCGGGATGCAAAGTTAACTCAAATTTATGAAGGCACAAATCAGATTCAACGTGTGGTAATGGCGCGTAATCTTGATACTTTAACTAATTAAAATCTAACAATAATTTCAGGTGTTGCCGCGGCGTTAACTTTTATGTCATGTGATTCAACCGGCAGTATTTCACTTGTTAATTCACCACGATGAAGTAGTGCTATTTTCCAAGCGCTACTTTTAGCTAATGCGCGATCATATGATCCGCCACCTTGACCTAGTCGGTTTCCAGTGCGATCAATGTGTAATGCTGGAACAATAATTACATCTAGTGAGGCATTTGTAGGTTCACCAATTGGTTCAAAAGTTTTACCACTTTTTACTAATTTATCTTGTGATCCATCCCACCCTACCCACTCAAGGTCGTTATTTTTTAATACTCTTGGTAGGAATAATTTTTTACCAAGTGCGAGTAATTTCTTATTAATATCACTTGTTTCAGGTTCAAATTCATATGAAATGTATGAGGCAACATTAATTACATCTTTAAATTCAATTGCTGAGAGAATATGCACCCAGCTTTCACTCATAAATCGATCTTGACGTTCTTTGCGATATTGCTTGCGAAGTTGGGATTTATTTTCGATACCAGCCATGCCCCTTACCTTAATTTATGACAGGGGCGAAGTAGGGTTTAGGTATGGAAGAGATGATCTCTGTCGCGCAACTTCACGAGCGTTTGCTCGCCTTAAGCGGCCCGTTGGCCGCGCTTGACCTGCCACTACTTGATGCACATGGGGCAACTCTGGCGAGCGATTTACTTCTTGATGATGAAGTCGTAATAAAAAATGGTCGACTCATTGGTGCAACTCAGATTGCACTTGCTGCTTCTCTTGGCCTAGATCGATTGCCATGTAGACCGCACCCACGAGTAGTAATTATTAGCGCAGGTGATGACTTAGTTGAGCCCGGAAGTAAGTTGGCAAGTGAGGAAGATGAGTTTGAAAGTAACTCTTGGTTCTTAACAACCTTTGTCCGTGAAGCCGGAGCACATGCATTTAGAGTTCACACAATTCCTGAAACTAGCGAGCAACTACAGATGATTATTGAGGATCAGTTAGTTCGGGCAGATTTAATAGTTATTAGTGGCGAATCCGGAGATGAATCATTTGATCTAATTACTTCGGTAATTTCAAAGCTGGGCGAAATTACAGTTGTTACTCCAAACCTTGCCGAAAGCGGCAAACATAGCTACGGATTAATTGGTCCAGAGAAAACACCTGTAGTTACATTGCCTGGAGATCCGGTTGGTAATTATCTATCAGCTGAAATTTTTATCAGGCCAATGATCCTAAAAATGTTAGGTAATTCTGATATTTATCGACCAACTAAAAAAGTGAAGTTAAGTAAACAGATTACCTCAGATGCAGGTAAGAGCAGGTACCTACGAGCAGTAATCAACTCAGATGGTCAAGCAGTTGCACTTGATGATCAAAACTCACTTACTTCAATCTCCTCTTCAACATGCTTGATCTCACTTAATGAAAAAGTTGAAAAAGTAAGTGCAGGTGAATTAGTAGAAGTAGTTGTTACAAGTTCGGGTAATTTATGAAGAAATTATTTGATAAAGAGTTATCCTTAAAACCAATTAGATTTAGAGATAAAGCCCAATGGGATTCGGTAAGAGCCATAAATAGAGATTGGTTATCACCATGGGAGGCAACTAGACCAAATATTGATCATAACTCTCCATTACCTTCTTATTATGGAATGGTAATGCAATTAAATCGTGAAATGAAAGCACTCAGATCAATTTCACTTGGCATTTGGTTAAATGAAAATAATGAAAATACTTTAATTGGGCAAATAACATTAGGTGGAATAATTTTTGGTGCAATGCGTGGGGCTCACATTGGATATTGGATTGACCAAAGATTTTCTAATCGCGGTTATACAACTCGGGCAGTTAAATTATTAACAAAGTTTGGATTTGAAAATCTTAGATTGCACCGGATTGAAATTAATTTAAGGCCAGAGAATGAAGCATCAAAGAAGGTGGCCGTTAAAGCTGGATATTTGCTGGAAGGAGCTAGAAATAATTACCTGCATATCGCTGGTGATTGGCGAGACCACATAACTTTTGTAAAGGAAAACCCAGAAATTAAGTAAAAGATAAATCCGGACATACCTACCTAATTCCACTAAAAACTAAGCCCTAACATTTATTGTTGTGCTTTATGGGTTCAGGTTTTATCTACTTAATCATCATGGGGATGTGGGCTGCTTACTTCCTACCGCAGTGGCTAAGTAATCATGAAGATAATTCTGGCAAAGCAATTGAAAGATATAAGAATGCAATGCAAGTAGTTGCAGAAAATAATGGATCAATTAAAACTGAAAATAAAATAGAA
>WLSX01000008.1 GCA_009705675.1 Actinomycetota bacterium
ATTGGACTGGAATATACGTAGGAAACACGCCATGGATAGCACTTTGCATAGTTCAAGCTATATTTTTTATTGTTCCGGCATATTTTGTATCTAAGAAGCAAAGGTACAATCAGATCTCGTTCGCAACATCATATGTGTTAGTGGAGTTATTACTTAGAACTGTTCCTTTCACTGGATTTGGCTGGTCGAGAATTAGCTTTACTCAAGCAGATAGTCCGTTATCAGCTCTTTACCCACTTGGGGGAGTGGTCCTTGTTGCATTCATTTCTGCTGCACTTGCAGCCACCAGAACCTTGATAACTGGTTTAGTGTTAATTTCTATAACTTTACTTTCATCAGTACTTATATCTCCAGTAACAGATCTTGGTAAAGTTAGAATTGCCTTGATTCAAGGGGGTGTGACTAATCTGGGTTTAGATTTTAATTCCACGCCACAGGAAGTTTTCAAACGTCACCTTTCACAAACTGCTAAATCGGTGACAAGAAAGCAGGTTGATCTAATAGTCTGGCCAGAGAATGCAGTTGACATAGATATCAATACGACACCCGGTATTGCCAGCCAAGTAAGCGATCTTTCAAAATTCCTACAAACACCGATACTGATTGGTGGAGTAACTAGGTCATTGAACGGACCGCAAAACCAATCGATATTATTCAACCCTGATAAGCAACAAGTTTATACAAAACGATATTTAACGCCTTTTGGTGAGTATCTGCCACTTAGAGATTTAAGCACTAAATTTTCCAAATATGCAGATGAAATTACTGATTTTTCAGCCGGTAAAAATGATTTAGTTTTTCAGATTAATGACCTTAAATTTCAAACCCAGATCTGCTATGAGATCATTAATGATTCATTTAGAGATCAAGTAAAATCTGATTTTCTAATTGTCCAGACCAATAATGCAACCTTTGGAGACACCGCACAATTAGATCAAGAGTTAAATATAGCTAAGATTAGAGCGCTCGAAACTGGGCGAGAGGTAGCGTACGTATCAACGACCGGGGTAACCTCATTTATTGATAATAAAGGTCAAATTCGTAATTCTGTACCGAGATTTATCCCAGCTACGTTAATTGATGAGGTGAATATTGTTGAGGGACAGACTTACACTCAAAGGTATGGCAAATATCTTGAAGGTTTAAGTATTATTATGCTGTTAGTCATTTTGTTTGTCAGAAGGAGGGTAAGAAGATGAGAAATGTACTTATCGTAATCCCAACCTACAATGAATCTGAAAGCATTAGAGGACTTTTGGAGCGACTTGGTAGTGCCAGAAAGCTTATTTCCGATCAATATAAAATCGATATTTTGATTGTTGATGATAGTTCACCAGATAAAACAGCCGAAATCGCTAAATCATTAAACATTGATGGCTTATCAGTACTTACCCGGAAAGAAAAAAATGGTTTAGGACCAGCATACTTGGCTGGTTTTAAACAAGGTTTAGAAAGTGATTATCAATATTTTGTAGAAATGGATGCTGATTTAAGCCATCAACCTG
Organism: Actinomycetota bacterium; assembly: GCA_009705675.1. The sequence goes on from WLSX01000008.1 coordinate 1,506, forward strand.
AGCAACTTATCGATCTTTTAAGAGCTGCTGATCAGAAAAACTTGGTTATTGGAACACGATGGATTCCTGGTGGTTCGGTAGTTAACTGGCCATTTCAGCGCAAACTTATATCCCGAATGGGAACTTGGTATGCAGCATTTGTTCTTAATCTGCCATATAAGGATTTAACTTCTGGTTATAGGGTTCTGCCTAGAGAGTTACTTGAGAAGATAAACTTTGGTGAAATAGAAACTCGAGGGTATGGATTTCAGATTGAAATGGCACTTAAAGCAATTGAATCCGGGTTTGGTATTAAACAAGTACCAATTACATTTGTAGAGCGGGAGAACGGTTATTCAAAGATGAGCATTTCAATCGTGTGGGAGGCTTGGTCGATGGTCAGTATTTGGGGTTTTAGGCGTATATTTAATCGCCGATAATCTACATTATGTAAAGTAGAAAAGAACTAGTTAGAGGCCAACTCCTCGATTGGTAAGCAACTGCAGACTAGGTTTCTATCCCCATAAACACCATCAATTCGCCCTACTGTAGGCAAATACTTACCAGATCTGCCAATTCCAACATCTTCACCAGTTGGAAATGCTGCAACCTGCCTTGAATACTTTCGATCCCAACCATCACTTACTAAATCGCCAATCGTGTGAGGTGAATGTCTTAGTGGTGAATCTTCAATTGTGATCTTGCCAGCTTCAACTTCAGATATTTCACTGCGAATACTCTCCATTGCTGCTAAAAATCTATCTAGCTCCCTTATATCCTCAGATTCTGTTGGCTCAATCATCATGGTTCCAGCCACTGGAAAACTTACCGTTGGTGAATGAAAACCATGGTCCATCAATCTCTTAGCAATATCATCAACAGTTACACCAGTATTTTTGGTTAGCTCACGAATATCGATAATACATTCATGTGCAATATGTCCATTTTGACCACGGTAGAGAACCGGAAATAATGGATCAAGCTTTTTAGCTAAGTAATTTGCGCTAAGTATTGCCACCTCAGTTGCCTTAGTTAAGCCAGATCCACCCATCATCCGGATATACATCCATGAGATCGGTAAAATTGAAGCTGAACCAAAAGGTGCACTAGAGACTGGTCCAGGCCCAGTACTTGGTCCAGCTGCAGTATTCGCAGGATGGTTTGGTAAAAATGGTGCAAGGTGGGCGCGGGCTATTACCGGACCAACACCTGGTCCCCCGCCACCATGTGGAATACAAAAAGTTTTATGTAAATTTAAATGTGATACATCTGCCCCAAATTTTCCAGGTTTTGCAACACCAACTAGTGCATTCAAATTTGCACCATCAACATAAACTTGACCACCTGCATCATGAATCAATTCGCAAATTTCAGAGATCGCTGATTCAAAAACTCCATGTGTTGATGGATAAGTAACCATTAACGCTGCAAGGTTGGATCTATATTCAGAGATTTTTGCCTTAAGATCGGAAAGGCTCACATTGCCATCCTCATCACAGGCAACCACAATTACCTTCATGCCTGCCATAACAGCACTTGCTGCATTTGTGCCATGCGCACTTGATGGAATAAGACAAATGTCTCTTGTACTTTCACCTTTACTATCTAAATAATTTCTAATAGCTAATAAACCAGCAAATTCTCCTTGAGAACCGGCATTTGGTTGTAATGAAACGGCGTCATAGCCAGTTACTGAGGTTAGCCAGTTACTTAATAAATCAATTAATTGTGTGTAACCATTAGATTGATCCACTGGTGCAAATGGATGAATGGAATTAAATTCTGGCCAAGTAATTGGAATCATCTCTGATGTGGCATTTAATTTCATTGTGCAAGAACCAAGCGGAATCATGGTTCGATCTAATGCAAGATCGCGATCTGATAAGGATCTGATGTATCTGAGCATGGAGGTTTCAGAGTGATAGGTATTAAACAGTGGATGAGTTAGAAAGCTACTCCCTCTGGCAACTGCTTGGTTTGGTGAAGTATTTTTACTCTTTTTTAAGCCGAAGATATCCAAGATCGCTGCAAAATCTTCCGTAGTGGTAGTTTCATCAAAACTAATTGCTATTTCATCCTTTGATATAAATCTAAAGTTAAATCCACTTTGAACAGCTTTTTTCATTAAATCTTCTGCTTTAGGCGTCTTTAGAAGTACGGTATCAAAAATTTCATACACACCAACTTCGTAACCACCATCCTTAGCGGAGGATCTCAAGCCATAGGAAAAGTGTTGAATCCGCTCTGCAATAGCTTTTAGTCCATCAGGTCCATGCCACATTGCATAGAAAGCAGAGATAACTGCAAGTAACACTTGGGCGGTACAAATATTTGAGGTGGCTTTATCTCTTCTTATATGTTGCTCACGTGTTTGAAGAGCTAATCGAAAAGCAAGATTGCCATGTGTATCAACTGATTGACCAACTAATCGACCAGGTAATGATCTTTCTAATCCATTTCTAACTGCCATAAAACCGGCATGTGGACCACCGAAGCCCACTGGCACGCCAAATCTTTGCGCAGAACCTACTGCAATATCAGCGCCATACTCCCCTGGTGATTTAAATAGGGTTAATGCCAGCAAATCACAGTCAATGATTGCAAGTGCGCCGACTTCTTGAACCTTTTTTACAATATTAGTTAAATCCTTAACTCTGCCAGTTGTTTCAGGATATGCAATTACAGCTGCAAATATCTCCGATTCGAATTTACTTTCAGAAAAATCACTTTCAATAATCTTAATTTTTAATGGTTTTGCGCGGGTATGGATAACTGCTTTAACATGCGGATGAAGATTCTTATCAATTGCAAATGCCGCATCATCACTTCCTTGCCAAACTCTTCTTGCTAATGTCATTGCTTCAGCTGCAGCGGTTGCTTCATCAAGCATGGAAGCATTTGATATTGGCAAACCAGTAAGATCTGAAACTGCAGTTTGAAAAGCAAATATTGCTTCTAACCTTCCCTGGCTTATCTCTGGTTGATAAGGTGTGTATGCGGTATACCAACCGGGATTTTCTAAAACATTTCTTAAAATTACCGCTGGAGTGATTGTTCCGTAGTAGCCAGATCCAATAAGAGATTTCATTACTTTGTTTTTGTCAGCGATTTGTTTTATTTCAGCAAGTGCGGCCACTTCAGAGATACCAGAAGGCAATGATTTTTCGATCTCGCCTTTGATATGAATATTTTGTGGGACAACTGAGGTGATAAATGAATCTAAATCCTTAAATCCAAGCTCAAGCAGCATGGTTTGGATTTGATATTGATTAGGTCCGATATGACGATCGACAAACTCAGATCGATATGACATCACTCCCCCAATCAAGTTCTATTTGGGAAGTTTATATTGCTTAAGCGCCTTTAAGCTTTCTGCGTTGAGCTAACTCGTCGTTACTTTCACCACTGACAACCAGGCTGCCATCGCTAAGGCTTTCACCTTGAAGTGTTGCAAGAGAACCCTCAACCTCACTCCAAACCTTGCCAATTGCAATTCCAAATACACCTTGACCACCCTGCAATAGATCTACAATCTCATCCGGACTTGTGCACTCATAGATTGATGCGCCATCACTCATTAAAGTTATGCTTTCTAAATCTGAAACTCCGCGAGCACGTAGATGTTCAACTGCGGTTCTAATGTTTTGCAAAGAAACACCGGTATCTAGAAGGCGTTTAACAATTTTTAATACCAAAATATCGCGAAAACTATAAAGTCTTTGTGAGCCAGAACCGGCCGCTCCTCTAACACCTGGCTCAACTAAACCGGTGCGAGCCCAATAATCTAATTGACGGTATGAAATTCCAGCAGCAACACAAGCGGTTGCTCCGCGGTAACCGATATCTGATGAGGTGTTCATGGGGACTCAATTCTATGGGGAAGGCTTAATTGTAGAAGAGGTGAGCATTTGAGCGTGCTAGCGACACGAAATACTTTAATCCAAGGTTTAGGGTTGGACTTATCCAAGGAAATCTTCTGGATTTATCTGGTCTAAGAACTCCTTAAACCGCTCAACCTCATCTTCTGCCTGGTCTGGGATCTCAATCCCAGCCTCATTTAATAAATCCTCACTAGCTAAGATCGGAGCTCCGATTCTAAGGGCAAGTGCAATCGCATCACTTGGTCTAGCAGAAATTGCCGGGCCCCCTTCAAAGTTTAGTTGGGCATAAAAAACCCCATCCTTTAATTCCGTAAGGTAGACGTTATTTAATTTCGCACCCAACTGCATGAGTACATCTTTAAATAGATCATGGGTCAGTGGCCGTGGGGGTAGAACCTCTTGCTGAGCAAATGCAATTGCAGTGGCTTCAACTGCGCCTAGCCAAATAGGTAAATATCTAGGTCCGTCTAACTCCTTTAATAAAACTATGGGTTGGTTTGAAGGCATCTCCACACGAACACCCATTACCTCAACCGGGTGGTAATTACTCATTAAAAATTATTTAGCGCGATGTAAGCCGGCGCGAACAAGTGATGCATGCAATCTAATTGATAAGGATGCTAACTCGCGCTCAACCTCTTCAGCTCTAGCTTTTGCTTCAGAACCCTTTTGTCGAAGTAAAGGTGTTGTTACTTGTTCGACTAAACCAATTTCACGGTCGGCTGCGGTTTTAAAAGCACGTAAATGCCTGGCACCAATACCGAAAGCTGAAATCTCAGCAACTGCCCTAGCAACAGCAAGACCGTCACTATCGTAATGACGACCGCGAATTGTCACTAAACCGTAAGACTCAATCTCTGTTAACTGCTCATCAGTTAGATTAGAAGCAGAAAGCATCTCTGCTCTGGTTAGGCGTAAATCATTATCACTTGCAAACTGATCAGCGGTTAAAACTCCATCGGCTGCGGCTAACCGTGGAGTTGCAACTCCCCCGACTGCTTTAGCAGGAGTTAAACCTCGGTCCATTGCATCTAAATTCTCTTTAATAACCTTTAGTGGCAAATATTGATCTCGTTGGGCAAGTAAAACAAAGCGCAATCTTTCTAAATCATTTGTTGTAAATTTACGATACCCACTTGGTGTGCGCTGTGGTTCAATTAAGCCTTCTGACTCTAAAAATCGAATCTTTGAGATTGTGATATCAGTAAATTCAGTACGAAGTCTGGTTAAAACTTCACCGATGCTTAAATAAGCTCTTGCTGGTACGGCCATTACTTATCACCTACAAACAAAGTTAGATGATATTTTCCAATTTGTACTTCATCCCCAGGGTTAATTTTCGATTCTCTTACTACAACCGCATTAACGTATGTTCCATTCAAACTACCAAGATCTTTAACTGTGTAGCCATCTGATTTTGAAATTAAAGCATGTGATCTTGAAACTGTAATGTCGTCAAGGCATATTTCATTATTGATATCTCGGCCAACCTTTGTTTCGACTGAATCTAGAAGGTATCGGCCACCGATTCCTGCTCCACTTAACACTAATAAAATGCCAACACCCTTTGGCAGTTTATTAACTACCTCTTGTTGATCAGCAGAGAGAGATTTGTATAGATCATCAGCTCTTACTGAGGTTGGAATTGCCCTTAACTGGCGAAGATTAAGCGTTGAGGTAAGGTCATTAGGCGGTGAAACTTTATCGGCCATGACTCCCCTAGCAGTAGTGGACTTAAACTATAGGCTGACACTATTGCCTGCCGTAGGCGAGGTCAAGCCGTTAAATCCTGATATTCCTGGGCCGAAAGTAGGGTTTCAGAGAGTTTGTCACCTGATATTTCGATCTCAGCGATCCAACCATCACCATACGGATCGGAGTTGATTGTTTCTGGATTGCTATCCAACTTACTATTAATTGCAATAACTTTTCCAGATATTGGAGCATAGATTTCAGATACTGACTTAGTTGATTCAACCTCACCACATACAGAGTTGGCAGAAACTGCTGCTTCTGCCTTTGGCAGTTGAATATAAACAATGTCACCAAGTGCTGCTTGAGCAAAATCAGTAATACCAATACGAAATTTAGTAGGGGTTATCTCCTGCACCCATTCATGCTCTTTGGTATAGCGCAGATTATCTGGAACCTTTGACATTATCTCCCCCTAATGACTGCACTTGGTCTTCTTAATCCTCTAACAAAATATTGCATACCGGTGTAAAAGTATAGTGCTACACCCCAAATGGCAAAGGCCCAACCGAGGATATAACACCAGGATCCAACTACATTTGCATCTTTTAGAAGTAAGAAAGGAAAGGCGTAAAGAAGATTAAAAGTTGCTGCCTTACCAAGATATGTGACTTCAAGGTAGGGAATCTTGCGTATTTTTTGGTAAAAAACTACTAGAAGCAGAATTAAGTCCCTAGCAATAATCGCAATTACCAGTGACCAAGGCAGATAATCTTTACTTGCAAGCGCCAAAATTACTGCGCCAATATAAAGTCGATCGACTGTCGGATCAAATTTCGCACCAAAATCTGAGGTTTGATTAAGAGCTCTGGCTACCTTGCCATCTAGATAATCAGTTACCCCACCAATAACAATTATTATGAAACTAAGAACGGGCTGATCGGCAACTAGAAATAGGTATAGAAAGAGTGGAACACCTAACGCCCGAAGCAAGGTGAGAGCATTTGGAATATTAATCATTATCACGATCCTTTAGTTTAACTGCCACCTCAATTGGGGTTCCATCAAAGCCAAACTCCTCCCGCAGGCGCCTTTCAATAAACCTTCGATAAGCATTCTCCAGAAAGCCAGTTGCAAAGACCACAAATTTAGGTGGGCAGGTGCCGGCCTGGGTAGCAAACTTAATCTTAGGTTGTTTGCCAGATCTAACTGGAGGTGGATTACCACCCACCAATTCACCTAAGAATGCGTTTAGTTTTGCAGTTGGAATTCTCTTCTCCCAGTTTGTTAGCGCAGTTCGAAGTGCTGGGGCTAGGCGATCGCGATGCCAACCAGTTTTGGCTGAAAGATTCACCCGTTGAGCCCAGGGATATCTTTCTAATTGTCTTTCAATCTCTTTATCTAATACCAGTTGGCGTTCTTCATCTACTAAATCCCATTTATTCATAACTATTACCAAAGCCTTACCAGCCTCATCAGCCATAGTGACAATTCGAATGTCCTGCTCAGTAAGAATTTGTGAGGCATCAAAAATAACTAACGCAACCTCGGCTCGTTCTAGTGCAATTTGGGTTCGCAGGGATGCGTAGTAATCCGTTCCACTTGCTTGGTGTGCTCGCCTTCTAATTCCAGCGGTGTCGATAAATCTCCAAGTTGATCCACCAAACTCAATTAACTCATCAACTGCATCTCTAGTAGTTCCCTCTGCATCATCTACTAAAACTCTAGGGGCCCCAGCTAAAACATTAAGTAAACTTGATTTACCTACATTAGGACGGCCAACTAAAGCAACTCTTCTAAAACCATCATCTACTTGTTCAGAACCAACCTCAGGTAATTGGGCAATAAGTAAATCAAGCAAATCGCCACTACCTCGACCATGCAATGCTGACACAAATCTTGGCTCACCTAAACCTAAGTTCCATAAAGCGTATCCATCAGCTTCATCTTCTGCGTTATCAATTTTATTTGCTACCAAAATCACTTTTTTACCACTCTTGCGAAGTAAATCAACTAGTGATTGATCCTCATCTAAGGCACCAACTTGAACATCTACTACAAACATAACTAGATCAGCTTCGGCAATGGCTGCTTCAGCACCAGCGGTTATTTTTTCGCTAATTCCCTCAGGTTTAACTTCCCAGCCGCCAGTATCAATTAAAAAGAATCGTCGACCATTCCACTCTGCCTCGTACTTAACTCGATCTCTAGTGACACCAGGTGTGTCCTCAACAATTGCTTCGCGCCGGCCAATCATTCGGTTTACTAAGGTTGATTTACCTACATTAGGCCGGCCAATTACAGCAATTGTTGGTAACCCTAATAAGTTTCTTTGCTTAAGCCATTTCCAGATTTGATCTGTAACCTCTTGCAGCGACAACCTAGTTGAATCAATTACTGCAGCATCATCTGCTTGGGTCAAAGGTGAGATCTTGCGAGTTGAGTCGATTTCATCTCGGTTTGCTAGTGATTTTCCTATGTTTTCAGAGCCAATATCCTCAGCCATTTCAAGCTCTCGTCGCTCAGCTCTAGCAGAAATATCTGCATGTAAATATATTTTTAACTGCGCATTAGGTGCAACTACTGTTCCAATATCCCTGCCTTCAACAACAATACCGATCGGAGCTTCCGCGATATATTTTCGTTGCATATCCAATAAAATTTTTCTTACGCCAACCATTGCACTAATTTGGCTTACTAAGTCATTAATTCTTTGAAATCTTATTTCTTCAGAGATGTCTTTCTCATCAAGAAATATTTTTGGTTCAGCTGGATTTGTATCAAATGTGATCTCATGTTTATTCAATAAGTCGGTTACTGAATCCTCTGTATCAACTTTATTATCTAAAGCAAGATAGGTAACAGCTCGATAAAGAGCTCCGGTATCTAAGTAACTCCAATTGGCGCGAAGGGCGATTGCTTTTGCAGTTGAGGATTTACCAGATCCGCTTGGACCATCTATTGCTAACACCAACCCGGACATGTGCGTAAGTCTATCTTTGCCAGTAAAGGTATTTATCGATTTTTAGCCGGATGAACCTTAAATCCTAGTTTTTCTAAGTGGTCAGAAAGCTTTACGCAATCTGCACTTGAAAGGGCTAGCGTAATTAAGCCAGTTTCCTGTCCAGGTGAGTGCTCAATACTTAAATCCTCAATATTTACCGAAACCTTTGCGCACTCGTTAAAAATTCTTGCTAACTCACCAGCCTTATCATCGATAACAATTGGTAAAAATGAATATTCGCGAGCTTTTGCGCCATGTTTTCCAGGTATTTTTGTCTTGCCATCTCTTCCTTTAGCAAGAAAATCTCTCATCTTTTCAGCATTATTTTCATTTAATGTTTCTTGAATTCTTTCTAGTTGAGCTAATAAATCGGAGATAACTGGGGTTAATTTCTCTCGATTTTCTAAAAGTATTTGACTCCATAAATTTGAATCAGCATCTGCTAATCGGGTTAAATCGCGCAAACCTTGGCCGGACAAATTCAATTTTTCTTCTGAAATATTAAGCAAAGATGCGGCTAATGCTGTGCTTAAAATTTGCGGAACATGGGAGATTTTTGCAACAACCTCATCATGTTCTGCTGAACTCATCCAGTAGTTACTGCCCCCGCACATTTTAATTAACTCTTGCGCAATCTCTTTTGCTCTCTTACTACTCTTATCACTTTCAATGGCAATCCAGGCACGGCCAATAAATAGATCCGCACGCGCACTTTGTGCTCCACTCATCTCTCTGCCTGCCATTGGGTGTAGCGAAACAAAATTTTCAGCATTCGCTGATAATTCTGCAACCTTAAGTAGAAGATCAGACTTTACGCTAGCTAAATCACAAACTATCGATGATTTGTTTGCATTTAATTGTTTAATTACTTCACTTTGATTTACACCAATTGGAACTGCAACAATAATTAAATCTGGATCTGATACCGGTGTGCTCTTTACTAAATCCTGGGCTAATTTGGCCGTATTAGGGTCAATATCTACCATCTCAACATTTACACCAGCTGCTTTTAAGCACAAACCAATTGATGTACCGATTAAACCTGCACCAACTATCCTTACTGAGCTAATCATTTATCTTATTGAGCTAAATCTTTACGTAATGCTGCCGCACCACGTAGATAAATATGCTTTATATCTGCTAAATCTCGGTCCAAATGAGCATGCATAAGTACTCGAACGACCCTTGGTAAGGCACCTTTGACATCAATCTCAACTGCACACAACAGTGGCACGCTTCCTAACCCAATCTTTCGGGCGGCAACTGCCGGGAACTCGGAGGTCAGATCTGGGGTTGAAGTGAGAATGATTGAGATTAGATCCTCAGTTTTAACCTCATTGGCAGAGAGCATTTCAGATAGCAATACACTTACAGCATCGATCATCTCAGCAGATGAGTCCTGATCTAACTGAGTTGCTCCCCTAATTCCTCGCACGCGCATTTAGCAATAGTACCGACTCGCCTCTGCTTGATGATTGAAGTTAAATCATTAAATATAGATGTCGCTTTATAAAGAAATCTGGATTACTAAAAACGATTTATTGAGAAATAGATATTTAGAATGTAGAGCAAATATCTATTTATAGATTAATCTCTTAGATTTAATGCGTGGAAAAGTCGATAAATTGGTATTGCAATGACACCATATAAACGATATATCGATATATAGATTTACGGAAAATTGCTTTATTTACTTAGCTTTAAAAGGGTAAAGAGATTAGTTAACTCTTGTGAATTTAAGACCCGATGACGCCCAGCTTTCATATCCCCTAGATTGATGGGACCAAAATCCAATCGGATCAGCCTGAGAACCTTAAGACCTAGGGACTCGATCAACCTTCTAATGATGTGATAGCGGCCCTCGTGAATTGTGATCTCAACCCAATGATGGTTCTTACTAACCGCCCTGGCATGGACAACCTTCATAGCCCTAGCCAAGCCATCTTCAAGTCTTACTCCTTGCAAAAGTTGATCAGACATCTGCTTATTAAACTCTCCCTCAATCTCAACGAGGTAGCGCTTTTCTAACCCGTAGGAAGGATGGGTGGCCCGATGGGCAAGATCGCCATCATTGGTAAGCAGAATAATTCCTTCAGAATCCTTATCTAATCTGCCCACATGATAAAGCCGGTCTTTTCTATCCTTAAAGTAATCACCTAAGTTAGCTCGACCTTCTGGATCTGACATGGTTGAAATAATGCCTGCTGGTTTATGAAAAGCAAGGTAAGTCTTAGACTTACTTATCGATAAACTCTCACCATCGACTTTAACGTCATTAATTTCCGGATCATACTTACCACCGAGTTCAATAACTACAGAACCATCCACAGTTACACGACCATCTAGAATTAATTGATCGGCAGCTCGCCTGCTTGCAATACCAGCATCGGCAATTATTTTGTTTAATCGAGTTAGACCCACGCATGAGTTTAGCGTGATAAGTGAGGGATTAAGAAATGTTTATAACTTAGTCAGTTAAAGTAGAGAGCAACTCATCTAAGCCATCAATATCAGGCAGGAATGGAGCTAATGCGGGTAGATCTGCGATGGAGTTAAGTCCTAACTTCTCAAGGAAAAACGATGTTGTTTGATACAAAATGGCGCCCGACTCCCCCTCAACACCAGCCTCTTCAACCAAGCCGCGATTAACTAAAGTTTTCATTACCGCTTCAACATTTACCCCTCTAATTGCAGAAACTCGAGCCCGCGATACTGGCTGGCGATAGGCAATTACCGCTAATGTTTCAAGAGCTGCTTGGGTCAGGCGAGCTTGCTGACCATCTAGCACAAATTTTTCAACTAAGGGCGCCATATCTGGGTGGCTGTAGTAACGCCAGCCGCCTGAAACCTGGCGTAATTCAAAACCGCGTTGTTCAACTTCATACTTTGCAGCCAATGAAGTAAGCGCTCCAACGATCTCCTCAGTTGGAACCTCAATGATTTGGGCCAAAACAAGCTCAGAAACAGGCTCATCGACCACCATTAGGATCGCTTCGAGGCAACGTTGCAGTTCAACTTCAGACATTATCGGCCTCATCTATTGTTTGTACCGGTACATCAAACTCATCACTAACTCTAACCTCACCGTGTGCAGTTCCAACCCAGGTTATCTGCAGCTCACCTAAGGAGACCATCTGTTCAAACCGAACTACTCCTTCGCGGTAAAGCTCCAGTAAAGATAAGAACCTGGCCACAACCACCAAGGTTGAATCTGCATCTGCAATTAGTGCTCTAAATGTGACACGACCGGCTCGACGCAGGTGTTCCACAACCTTGGCGGCCTGCTCGGCTACGCTTACCAAAGGTTGATGTAGGTGGTCGATGCTAAAGGTGGGCGCTGTTTTCGGGGTTAAAACTCGATTAGCAATTGCAGCAAACCTTTGAGCACCAACACCTATTAAAACCTCTGGTAGTAATTGTGCGAAGTGAGGCTCTAGCGCCACTAACCTGGCAAAGGATTTCTCTTCACGATCAATCCGGTCAGAAAAGATCGCTGAGATCTCTTTAAATGCTCGGTACTGAAGTAATCGGGCAAATAAAAGATCTCGTGCTTCAAGCAGAGCTAGATCTGCTTCATCATCAATCTCCCCAGATGGCAGAAGTTTTGCTGCCTTTAAATCTAAAAGGGTGGCCGCCACTACTAAAAATTCTGTGGTTTTATCTAAATCCCAGCCATTTTCACTGTTTTCAAGCTGTTTTATATAGGAAATAAACTCATCAGTTACCGCGCCGAGGGCAATCTCGGTGATATCCATCTTGTGGCGGGAGATAAGTTGAAGTAGAAGGTCAAAGGGGCCATCAAAATTTGTTAGGTGCAGGGAAAATCCAGCCACCCTGCCATCTGTAATTGAGGCAGCAGGCACCGCGGCAGTGGATAAATTTTCTTGCGACATGCGCACAAGATACTTCACACATCCTTGCCTTTGCACATGCCCCACCGTAGGTTGCGGTCATGGCAAAAAACGCTAGACAGACTTCTCGGTATAACGCTAAATCGACAAACAAGCCTGC
>WLSX01000080.1 GCA_009705675.1 Actinomycetota bacterium
CATCTTCATTGTTAACTCATGGGTGATGTGACGTACATCCTCTAGCTCCTCTGGCTTTGCCGGATCAGTCACTATAAAACAATGAAAGTTAGCATCTGCAACATGTCCCAAAATTGAATATGGGTAAGGATGTTTTGAAAGTAATTGATTAGCAACAGTTACTGCATCAGAAAGTTTTGATAACGGTACTGCAGCATCAGTGCTGACTGCACGCTTTCCTGGGTTTGCTGCAATTCCTGCCCAATAAGCATTGTGACGTGCTTGCCACAATTTACGACGAGCACCTTCATCTGTTGTCCATTCAAACTCAGAGCCACCAAACTCCTCCACGATACTTTTTACAGATGCAGCATCTTCAGCAACTCCAGCGGGTGAGCCGTGGAATTCAAAGAATAATGTCGGCATTTCAGTCAGGTTCAGCCCATCATGAGCATTTACATTCTTAATGCACTTTGCATCCAAAAATTCACATCTTGCAATTGATATACCAGATCGAACTATTGCAGTTGCAGCTGTTACTCCATCAGCTAAAGTGTTAAAGCGAACGATTGCTGCAGCCATCTTCTCTGGAATGCCAAATACTCGAAGGGTTAATTCAGTAATTACTGCCAACGTACCCTCTGAACCAACCAATAATCTAGTTAGGTCGTATCCAGCAGAGAGTTTTCTAGTCTCTCTACCAGTTTTAATAATTGTGCCATCTGCCAAAACCGCAGTTAGTGCTAAAACATTATCGCGCATTGATCCATAACGAACTGTTGTAGTTCCGGCTGCACCTGTTGCTGCCATTCCACCTAATGTTGCATCAGCACCTGGATCAACTGAAAAGAATAATCCAGAGCTAGATAATTTTTCATTCAGCGCCACTCTATGTACACCTGGCTCGACCCTTACTAATAGATCATCCGGCCGGATCTCAATAATCTTATTCATTTCAGTTAAATCAAGTGATACTCCACCAAATAGTGGCAAAACATGGCCTTCCAGGGAGGAGCCAGCACCAAATGCAACAACTGGAATCTTTTGTGCATTGCAATAAGACAAAACTTTTGAAACCTCTTCAGTACTTTTTGGCATGACAACAGCTGAAGGTCTAACTGGAGGAATTGCAGATTCATCTCGACCATGTTGATCAAGAACAGTTTCATTTGTTGAAACTAATCCGGTAACTAAACTTTTTAAATGTTCAATTTGTTCAGGCGATAGATCAACCCGCTTATTTACCATTTGTAAATCTTACCTATTAAAAGTATTACTTGTTAAAACTTTCACATTTTTACGCATGATTTATGGGGGTTGAAACTAATATTAGTTCTGCTAAACTATGCAAGTAAGACAACGTTCGACTAGGAGAGTGCACTCCAAACTTTGGTTCTAATTGAACCCTTTGATTGTACAAACTTGCATGAAAACCCAAACGAATCATCCTCAAACCTTCCGTGCGGTCCCAGCACATTCAAAACCGCTGGACAAAGTTAGATTAGAAAAGCTTTTACAACAACAATTAGATCTATATAAAAGCAGATTACTAAGCTCAGGTCTTGAGTATCAATTAGCGGTTCAAAATATTCCGCTGGGTGCTCACTCAACCTTCCAATCATTTGAGCCATACCCAATCTCAATTGTTTCAGCTCAAGGCGCCTGGATGACTGATGTTGATGGCCGCAAGATGCTCGACCTATCAATGGGATTTGGCTCGATGCTAGTTGGTCACTTAAACCCAGAGGTAGTCTCAGAGGTTAAATCTGCCCTAGATGTTGGAACCTTATATACCGCGCCATCTCCAATCTCTAGAGATGCAGCTGAGCGATTATGTCGACGATTTGGAATTGAACAGATTCGCTTCACTAACTCTGGAACTGAATCAACTATGTATGCAGTTAGAACCGCTCGGGCATACACCGGCAAAGAGGGAGTAGTTAAAGTTGAAGGTGGCTACCACGGCAGTGGTGATGCCGTTATGGTTTCAACTAAACCATCTTTAGATAAAGCGGGATCGGCTGAGGCGCCAAATTCAGTAATTGGAAATGCATCTGTGCCAGGTGAGTCATATGTTGTGCCATTTAATAATATCCAAGCCTTAGAAAAAGTGTTTTCAGAGCATGCAAATACCATTGCATGTTTTATCGTTGAACCTGTTTTAGAAAATATTGGAATTGTTTTACCAGATGAAGGATATTTAGAAGCGGTAAGAGAGCTTTGTAATGAATATAAAATTGTATTGATTTTTGATGAAGTAAAAACTGGATTAACTGCTGGCCCACAAGGTGCAGCACAAAGATTAGGAGTAATTCCAGATTTAATTTGTCTTGCTAAATCAATTGGTGGCGGTGTTCCACTTGCAGCATTTGGTGGTAAGGCTGAGTTTATGAAACCAGTTACTGATGGTCGCATGCCACACCTTGGCACATTTAATGGACATATTTTGGCAATGGCTGGAGTTAGAGCGGTTGATAAAGTTTGTACACCAGAAGCGCTGGAAAAGGCAGAATCATTAAATCTGCAGGCACTAAAGCGAATTGGTGAAGTAATCACCGAGTATGAACTTCCAGCACACACAGTTGGTTTTGGCGTTAAAGGTTGTATAACTTGGTCTAATAAACCAGTTCGAAATTATCGAGATTACAAGGCCACAGATTTTCTAGTTGCAGAAACTTCATTCCTATGGTCTCTAAACCATGGAATTATGACTCCGCCAGGATTAGATGAGCAGTGGTTAATTAGTTTGGCACACGGCCAAGCTGAAGTTGATTTTATGGTTAATGATTTTACGGAGCTTGCAAAAAACCTTCGCGGTTAAGTATTTTGTGGAAAGCCTAAATTAATTCCACCATGGCTTGGATCTAACCAGCGAGAGGTAACAACTTTTCCTCTGGTAAAGAAGTGAACACCCTCAGTTCCATGGGCATGAGAATCACCAAATAAAGAGTTCTTCCAACCACCAAATGAGAAGTAAGCCATTGGCACTGGAATAGGAACATTTATTCCTACCATTCCAACCTCAACTTCATTTTGAAACCTACGAGCCGCACCGCCATCATTTGTGAAAATTGCTGTGCCATTTCCATATTGGTGATCATTAACAAGTTTTAATGCCTCGTCATAACTTTTAACTCTAATCACACTTAATACTGGCCCAAATATCTCTTCCAGATAGATACTCATATTTGGCTTTACTTGATCAAACAGGGTTGGCCCTAACCAAAAACCATCACCTGCCACTTCAACATTTCTACCATCAACTACAACTTTTGCACCTTCTTTTTCACCAGCGCTTATATAAGAAGCAACTTTGTCACGGTGTACTTTTGTAACAAGTGGTCCCATGTCAGCACCTTTTGTGCCGTCACCAGTTTTGATTTTTAATGCTCGCTCTTTAATCTTTTCAATTAATTTATCAGCGATTGGTTCAACTGCAACAATTGCTGAAATCG
>WLSX01000081.1 GCA_009705675.1 Actinomycetota bacterium
CCAGGTGCTGGTGATTCATTTATCGTTGCTGAAGATGATCGCACTGCGCGTCAGATTGCTGAGAAGCGCCAACTTGCATCCCGTAACGCCTCCCTTGCTAAAGCACGCAAGAAGGTTTCACTTGAAGATTTCCTAGAGCAATCAAAGGTAAATACTTTGAACTTGATCTTAAAGGGAGATGTTTCTGGTTCGGTAGAGGCTTTAGAGGATGCGCTGTTGCAATTAGATATTGGCGCTGAGGTTGATCTAAGAGTTATTCACCGCGGTGTTGGTGCAATTACTAAGAATGACGTTACCTTGGCATCAGCTTCTACTGCAGTAATTATTGGCTTCAATGTTAAGCCAGAGCCACAAACTGCCATCTTTGCTGAACATGAAGGCGTTGAGGTTAAGTTCTACACCGTAATTTATAAGGCAATTGAGGAGATTGAAGCATCACTTAAGGGATTACTTAAGCCAGAGTTTGAAGAGGCTGTCCTTGGTAATGCTGAGGTTAGGGATATATTCAAATCAAGCAAGTTTGGAAATATCGCAGGCTGCATAGTCTCAGATGGAAATATTAAACGTAATGCAAAGGTTCGCACTATGCGAGCTGGCGTAGTAATTGGTGAGAACTTAAGCATTGAATCACTTCGTAGATTTAAAGATGATGCAACTGAGGTCCGTGAGGGATATGAGTGCGGAATTGGTCTTGGATCATTTAAAGATCTACAAGTTGGCGATGTTATTCAAGCCTATGAGATCCGTGAGAAAAAACGGGCTTAAATTATGCCAAGCAAACGTCCACTACAAGTTGCAGATCGCATCAAGGAAATTATTGCCAATGCACTTGAATCTAGGGTAAAAGATCCACGACTTGGTTTTGTAACAATTACCGATGTTCGTGTTACTGGCGACTTACAACAAGCATCTATTTTTTATACTGTGCTTGGAGATAACGCATCTAGAGAAGCAAGTGCTGCAGCATTAAGTAGTGCTAAGGGAATGCTTAGGTCAGAGGTTGGCCGGGCGTTAGGACTTCGAATTACTCCTTCTGTTGAATTCTTTTTAGATGGAATGAGTGACTCTGCCTCTGCAATGAATGATCTAATTGATCAAATGCATAAAGCAGATGCTGAGCTTGCAAAATTACGCGCAGGGGCTAAACCAGTTGCTGAAGATCCATATAAAAAGCACGATTAACTGGTGAAGTAAATGGATGGCTTTTTATTAATTGATAAAGCCGGTGGCATGACTAGCCATGATGTTGTGGCTATGGCACGAAAGAAATTAGATACAAAAAAAGTTGGCCATGCTGGCACATTAGATCCAATGGCAACTGGGGTATTGGTCCTTGGCGTTGGTATCGCTACCCGTTTACTTACCTACATAACAGATGGCAAGAAAACCTATGAGGCCACAATTTTGTTAGGAAAATCTACTCACACCGATGATAAAGATGGTGACCTAACCTTTACGGGTGATCAAGAAATTATCTCAAAGATTAGCGATGATCAAATAAAAGGTGAGTTAGCAAAATTTATTGGAAAGATTAAACAACGACCAAGCTCGGTTTCGGCAATTAAAATAGATGGAAAAACTGCTCATGCCAGAGTAAGAGCAGGGGAGAGTGTTGAAATTGCCGAACGTGATGTAACAATTTATGAGTTGATAACAAAAGAGATTAGGAATTTATCAAATGTAATTGAGGTTGATATCTCAGTTACTTGCTCAGCTGGTACATATATCAGAGCCATTGCAAGAGATCTTGGTAGTCACTTAAAAATTGGTGGCCATTTAATCACACTTAGAAGAAGTTTAGTTTCACCTTTTTCAATTGAGCAGTGCAAGCAAGTTAAGGATGCAGATTTAATTCCAGTTGGTGAAGTAATTGAGAAGTTATTTCCAACTAGAAATCTTGATCTAGCTCAAAGTAGTGAGATTAGGTTTGGTCGGGTAATTGAGCAAAATTCAAAAGAAGGAGTTTTTGCTGCCCTTGATAATCAAGGTAACTTTGTAGCGCTGCTAGAAAATAAATTACAAGGCAATCTTGTTGTTGCCGCTCCGATCCTTGTTGCTGGATCTGGGCAATAGATGAGTGTGAAAGAATAAGCAGATGAAGAAGGTTGTCGCGATTGGTATTTTTGATGGGGTTCATGCTGGCCATCAACAAATTATTGCAACTGCAAAACATCAAGGTGATGTAACAGTTATGACCTTTGATCCGCATCCAACATCTGTTTTTGCACCCGAGCGCACCCCAACCCAGTTAATAAATATTAAAGATCGCATTGAATTACTTAAAAAAGCAGGGGCAAGCGCAGTTGATGTAGTTAACTTTAATAAGGATTTTTCCCAACTCACACCAGATCAATTTATAGAAGATATATTAATTGGCAGATTTTCGGCCGAGCATGTAGTAATTGGTGAAAACTTTAATTTTGGCTACAAAGCTCAAGGAACACCAAAGTATCTAACTGAGGTGGGCCCTAAGTATGGCTTTGGAGTTTCAATAGTTAAATTACAGGAAGACCGAGGATCAACCATTTCCTCTTCTAGAATTAGAAATTTAATTATTGATGGTGAGATTGAGCGAGCGAATGAGTTATTAACCCGTAATTTTTATTTAAAGGGCCCAGTTATCCATGGTGAAAAACGCGGGCGTGAGATTGGTTATCCAACTGCAAACATTGGTTTGACCCCACTTGCCACAATTCCAGCAGATGGTGTTTATGCTGGTTGGTTAAGTGTTGGGGAAAATAGATGGGCAGCTGCAATTTCAATTGGAACTAATCCAACATTTCCCGGTGTTAGAGGCAGACAGGTTGAAGCTTATGCTTTAGATCAAGTTGGATTGGATTTATATGATCAAGAAGGGAAAATTGAATTCGGATATAGATTGCGTGACACTTTAAAATTTGATGGATTAGCACCACTACTTGAACAGATGAAAAAAGA
Organism: Actinomycetota bacterium; assembly: GCA_009705675.1. The sequence continues at coordinate 2,938 of WLSX01000081.1, forward strand.
TTGTGATCAGGCCAGGGAATTAACTAGTAAATAACGCTCAATTTCCGCTCGATTTTAAGTATCACCTACTGCGCTGGTAATCTTGCGCCACTAAAGCGAGAAGGTGCGCCTTCGTGAATAACACCGAGGCCCTCGTGACAGACAGAAGGAGCAATACACATGGCATTAACGCCAGAGGTTAAAAAGGAAATCATTACCAAGTACGGCTCATCTGCAACTGACACAGGCAGCCCAGAAGCACAGGTAGCACTTCTTTCAAAGCGTATTGATGAGATAACACAACATTTGCAGACAAATAAAAAGGATCATCACAACCGTCGTGGTTTGTTATTGATGGTCGGTAAGCGTCGTCGGATTTTGCAGTACCTCGCCAAGACAGATATTGAGCGCTATAGAGCGATTATCGAAAAGCTCGATCTTCGCCG
>WLSX01000082.1 GCA_009705675.1 Actinomycetota bacterium
AGATAAACAAGGAAATCCAAAGGCTTGTTATATTTACAATGTAATTGATAATGCATGGTCGATGAAGGAGTATGGCGATCAAGCGGTAGTTTGGCAGACGGCAATTAACCCAGTAATTGCAATGGAGTTAATCCAAAAAGGAATTTGGAAGCCACTTGGCGTTAATGGCCCAGAGTGGTTTGAATCCAAACCATTTTTAGATTTGTTAGAAGAGTATGGAACTTCGTGGAATATCCGTGATGAAGATACCTCGGGGATTATCAAGTAATGGCAACCGCTCTTGTAACTGGAGCAACCGCTGGAATTGGCGCTTCATACACAAAGTTGCTTGCAAAACAGGGATATGACCTAGTTTTAGTTGCCCGAGATCTTCCTAGATTAAACAAATTTGCTAAAGAATTAAGTAAAAATTATAAAGTTAAAGTTGAAACTATAAAAGCTGATTTAACTGCACCAAATCAACTAATAAAAGTAGAAAAACGTCTTTCAAATAAATCAAAGCCGATTGAGGTACTAATTAACAATGCTGGCTTTGGGATTAAGCAAAGTTTTACAGATAGTGATATTAAGAAGGAACAAGAGTTGCTTGATGTTTTAGTTACTGCCCCAATGCGCCTTACCCACTCAGTACTGCCCCAAATGCTTAAAAGAGATAGTGGCGTAATAGTAAATGTCAGCAGTGTTGCAAGTTGGATTACTGGCGGTACATATAGCGCAGCAAAATCTTATTTAACGGTTTTTTCTGAGTATTTGCACACTGAATTACGTGGAACAAATATTAAAATTTCAGCACTTTGCCCAGGGTTTACTAGAACAGAGTTTCATGAGCGCGGAAAAATGCGCATGAGTGGGTTACCAAATTTTATGTGGCTTACCTCAGATCAGGTTGTTGCAAAATCATGGCGATATGTAAACGCAAATAAGGTCGTATGCATCCCTGGTTGGCAGTATTTAATTTTAAGTACTATTGCTAGAACAGCACCGCGCCCACTGGTTCGAAAATTAGGCATGAATGTGCGGCGTAAGCAGAGATAATCTATTTTTCACATCAAATTCACTGCCTAGATTAGGTAATTAACCTATTACTTGATACCTGCTCAAGTAGAATATTTCCATTCCGACTTAAGGAGAGTTTGTGAAAAAGAAGATCTCAGCATTAGCTATTACCGGGTTTTTGATTTTTGGATTAGCAACACCAGTGCAAGCTGCCACTTCTGGTGGTTCATGCACTAACGCTGGTGCAACAACAAAAATTGGTAAGAATGATTATGTATGTGCAAAGAATCCATTTTTTAGTACCACTAAGTTAACTTGGGTGTGGGATGGATGTATTGAATTAAATAGTGATTACGCAACTGGTAATAAGGAAGCACAGGACGCCCTTCGTGCCTCTGAATCAAACCGAACAATCCAAATCGAACCAGTTGGCGCCCCACTAAGAGATCTAATTGCGTGGAATAGTTTGATTACATATAGCAAATCAAATGTGGTTTATTATGGCTCGACTTACTACTCTGCAACTAAGGCAAGTACTAATAAGGCTCCTACATCGGCAAATATTGGTGCTACAAAATTTTGGGTTGTCTACCAGCCAACAAATGCCAATGCAAAAATTGGTCAAATGCCTGCTCCAACAACCGCTCTAACTACTGCCAATGCACAAGTTGCAGCACTTACAGCAGCTGCAGTTAAGACCACAAATGCTGATTTGAAGAGTAAATACAATGCTCTTTCTTCATCGCTTGCAACCAAAATCTCAACATTGGATGCAAATAAGGCAGCAATTCAATCTGTGGTTGACTCTATTGATCCAGCACTGGAAGAGTTTAGAAATGCATACTCTCTGATGCTAATGATTAAAAGTACTGTTAAAGATAAGTGCAATCCTAAGTACTAATTAATTAAATTAAGGCTGTAATGATTGCTTAAGCAATTGTTACAGCCTTTTTTGTTGCAGTAAATGTAATTGATTTTAGCGCAGAGCTTGCTGGCCCAACTTTAAGTGCTCCATTTAAAGCAAACTCAGAACCATGGCCCCGGGGTGCTGAGCAAATCCATCCACTGGTACTTTGTTTAACAATTACGCCAGCATGCGGGCAAGACAAATTTAGCACTGAAAAACCATTAGCCGACTTTGAGGTACGCACTAATGCAACTTTTCCATATTTTTTGATTGTTAACTCAACAACACCACCAACAGAGGCAAGTGCAGTATTGCTTGCTAAATCGATCTCGGTTTTCCCATTTGCCAATGTTTTAACACCGGTTGCAGCTGCTGCCGGCACTGTGGCAAGGGCGGCTAGTGCTGCACTAGCACAAATAAAATTACGCCTTGAGAGTGAAACCATGATCACCTTTCATAAAGTACTTTTTAATTTTTAATACTTATTTTATTATTTAACCATGCGGAGTCAGCAAAGATACACCACTCTAATGTGGATAACCGCTGCAATACTGCTTATTCACCTCATAACTAGGGCGATATTCCCGACACCAAATGTCCTAATTGACTTAATTATTTTTAATTTAGTGGGACTTCTGGCTTCAATCATCGCATATTCAGCACCAGTGCTTACAGATCGAATATCGGCTATCACAATAAGTCTGGCTTGTTTAATCTGGAGTATTGGGTCATTTCTCTCAACTTGGAATTCATTTTTTAATTTGCAAATACCAGAAGTAATTTCAGACTTATGTTACTCAATCTTTTATCCATTGATATTTTTGGGTGTCATTAGGAGTTTTACATTTCGAAGGAAAATTTCCGCCCTTGAATTATTAGATACGGTAATTATCACTGTTGGCTTCACCAGTGTTCTAACCGCATTTCTTTTAAAACCAGCAATGATTGGCTTTACTGGATCAGCTTTCTCGGTCTTTATTTCAATTCTTTATCCGGTAGGTGACATAGTCATTCTGGCTATGGTTTTAGTTTATGTTCTACTAACACCACTTAGTCGCAGATCATTACTTCTTGCTGGTGGATTACTCTCATTTGCGCTGGGTGACTTGTTTTTTATCTGGTCATCTCTTAACTCGACATATGAGTTTGGAGCTATTACAGATGATGGTTGGATACTTGGTTTATTTCTAATTTCAGTTTCACTCTCTTTTGATTCACAAGAGAGTAAGTTTTCTGACAAAATATCTTCATACAGCGCAACTATTGCATTAATTGCTAGTACAACTTTGTTAGGAATCGCAGCTTTAAAACCTGGGTTCTTTCCTAATTTTATTTTACTACCTGGCTTTATAACAATTGCACTTGCTTTTATTCGGATGAGCTTTGCACTTTCAGAGGCAAATACTGCTGGTACTGAAAGAATTCTTGCTAGGACCGATGAG
>WLSX01000083.1 GCA_009705675.1 Actinomycetota bacterium
CTCCTACTGCAACAGTTGAATCAACTGGCACAACAATTTTCTGTAATACACCTGCAACTGGAGATGGAATCTCAGTATCAACTTTGTCAGTTGAAACCTCTAGTAATGGCTCATCAATTGCAATCTGATCACCCTCTTTTTTAAGCCAGCGGGTAACAGTTCCTTCGGTTACGGATTCACCAAGTGCGGGCATGGTTACTGAAAATGTCATTTAATTTACTCTCCTAACCATGGGCGTGAAGTGGCTTACCGGCCAGGGCTAAGTGTGCCTCACCCATTGCCTCAGACAAGGTTGGATGGGCATGAATGTGTTGGGCAACATCGGCAGCATCTGCCTGCCAGTTAAATATCAATTGTGCTTCAGCGAGTAATTCGCCAACGCGGGAGCCAACCATATGGATTCCAAGAATTGGTCCATTTTTTGTCGCAACTAATTTCACAGAGCCCGCTGTCTTTAAAATATTAGCTTTACCATTTCCGGCTAAATCATAATTCAATTCAACTACATCATGGCCGGCAGCTTTTGCACCAGCGGTGGTTAATCCAACGGAGGCAACCTCAGGCTCGGAGTAGGTAACGCGGGGAACACCATCGTAATTAATCGCTCTTGGATTTAAACCTGCAATCTCCTCTGCCACCAAAATTCCTTCAGCAAAGCCAACATGGGCAAGTTGCAGGGTTGGAATTAAATCACCAACCGCCCAAACTCCAGGCACATTTGTTCGGCACTTATCATCTACCAATACATATCCACGATCCATTTTAATTCCAGCCTCTTCATAACCTAAGCCGGTAGATACTGGGCCACGGCCAACTGCTACTAGCAAGATTTCAGCGGTGAACTCTTTGCCATCCTCTAGCGTTACCTTTACATCCTTCTTACCGCGCTCTGCTGATTTAAATTTAACGCCGAGCTCAAAATTAATTCCACGTTTTCTAAATGCCCGCTCTAACTGCTTGCTAGACGATTCATCCTCTAATGCAACCAAGTGGGGAAGGCCTTCCACAATTGTTACCTCAGCACCAAATGATTTCCAAACCGATGCAAACTCACAACCAATTACGCCACCACCTAAGACAATTACTGATTTTGGCACGTAATCAAGTTTGATTGCTTGCTCGCTGGTAATAATTTGCTTGCCATCAATTTCAAGACCAGGCAAAGTTTTTGGGTATGAACCAGTTGCCAGAATTACATTCTTGCCGGTGTATTTGGTGCCATTTGCTTCAACAGTATTATTTGAAATTAATTTACCGCTACCCTGTACATAGGTAACATTTCTAGATTTAACTAATCCTTCAAGACCTTTATGAAGTTTTGAAACTACGCCATCTTTATAGGTATTAACCGCTGCCATGTCCATGGCGTGAAAATCAGCCTTTACACCAAACTCACCAGCGTGACGAGTGCTATCTGCAATCTCACCAGCATGCAGAAGGGCTTTGGTTGGAATACAGCCTTTGTGTAGACAGGTGCCACCAAGTTTTTCTTTTTCAATTAATACAACTTTTTGACCTAACTGAGATGCACGCAGTGCTGCTGCGTAACCACCGCTGCCACCACCGAGAATTACTAGATCAAAATCGGCCATGAGGTAATCCTGCCACGAATTTGGTACTCACTCGACCTAGCGATTTACACACACTATGACTGTGATGAAGCCAACTCAGCTAATTGCACAAGTGAGCGCAGGGCGATTCCAGTGCCACCGACTGGTGTGTAGCCATGTGCGCTTTTCTCATTAAAGGCAGGGCCAGCAATATCTAAGTGCAGCCATGGAGTTTGTGGATCAATAAACTCTTTTAAGAATAAACCAGCAACTAACATGCCACCCATTCGATCACCAATATTTGCTAGATCTGCAATAGGTGAATCAAGTGATGCTCGAAGTTCTATTGGTAGTGGCATTGGCCAAAATGCTTCACCAGCAGAATTTGCTGCAGTTAAAAATTGGCCACTAAAGTTTTCATCATTTGTCATTACTGCTGAGGTTCTACTTCCTAATGCCACAACTTGGGCGCCAGTAAGAGTAGCCACATCAACAATGCCATCTAAGCCGCCAGCTTTTTTACCCACCTCAGCAGCTTTTATTAATGCATCTGCTAAAACTAATCTTCCTTCAGCATCTGGGTTTAATACCTCAACAGTTTTACCACCATAAATCGTAATAACATCACTTGGCCTGGTGGCGGTGTCACTAATCATATTTTCTGCCAGTGGCGCCCAACCATCTACTGCAATTGGAAGTTTAAGTTGAGCAATAGCAAAGACTGATGCGATAACTGCAGCCGCCCCTGACATATCTGCTTTCATCGCCTCCATGCCAGCAGCTGGCTTTAATGCTAAGCCACCGCTATCAAAGGTGATTCCCTTACCAACGTATGCAAATCTTTTCTTTGCCTTACTTGGATTGTATGAAACATGTAAAAGTCTTGGTGGGTTTGCAGAGCCCTGACCAACACCAATAATTCCGCCGTAGCCACCTTTTCGAAGGGCTGCATCATTTAGGATTTCAACTTTTACACCAAACTTTGCGGCATGCTTTTTCATAATGTTACAAAATGAGTCCGGGGTTAAATGACTAGGTGGCGTATTAATCAAATCTCGAACTAAAAATGTTTGCTCCGCAATTATCTCAGCCCGCTTTGCAGCCGCTTTTGCTTGAGCTGTATCGGCAAACTTTGATATGACATTAATTGACGAGGCTGGATCTTTTTGATCCTTCTTGCTATTGCCTAAGAATTGAGTAAATGAGTATGAGCCAAGTGCGCCACCTTCAGCAATTGCAGCAAGTTCAACCACTGATTTGTGGGGAAGGGCAAAGGTGATTGATTTATTACCGGCTAACTCTCTGGCGGCAGATCCAGCTGCTCGGCGCAGAATCTCATGGTCATAATTTGATTGCACATTTCCAAGTCCAGTAAAAACAATCAACTTACTATTTTTACCAGGTAATTTAATTACTTCATCAGCTTTGCCAGTTGCACCCATGGCATTTAAGGTTGCAAGCAACGCATTGGTATCTACTTGGGCAGATCCGGATTCAATTTGAAGTCTCTTATTTGCGCTAGCCAACCCAACCACCAAAACTTCGCCATCAACTTTGGTAGTTAATTTAACCTTGACCATTTCACTCCCGTACTAAAAAGAATAAAACTCATATTTGAGTTATTGGGTAAGCCTAAGGGATACTTATAAAAGTTGATAATCCCCGCTTTAGTACTTACCTACAACTTCGATCAGGGGAGTGTAGGTTTGGATAATGAACAACTCACCACTTGCCGCTAAGCATCAGGGGCGAAATGCAAAGA
>WLSX01000084.1 GCA_009705675.1 Actinomycetota bacterium
TCTGCTGAGATATGAACACTCTCTGCGTCATATTTTTTTTGTAAATCTTTCAGAACAGTTAATTGATCACCTGCGATTATCTGCAGACAATTATTAAGTGATTCATCTAAAGCTCTTAAAGATTGACCTAGGTATGCCAATCTTTTACTTCCACCGGTTTTGATTAACTTTGGATCCAATATGAAAACTGGAACTATCTCTTTACTCTCAGCTAATGCAGCAAGAAGTGCGGGGTTATCACTAATTCTTAAGTCCCGCCGGAACCATAAAATTGATCTACTTGCCATTGCGCTATCGTGCCCGTGTGGAGATAAATAAACAATTTCAGCTTCGGGGTGTGCCGGGGCTGGTTAACACCACTTATATTGGTGAGCGAAGAGTTGATTTCTGGGCACCTACTTATCCGACTGAACACCTACTTATTGCCCATGATGGTCAAAATATCTTTGACCCACGTACTGCTACTTATCGAAGCACCTGGCGATTAGCACAAGTAGCAAATCGAGTATTTAAGAAATTGAATCTACCAGCACCAGTAATTATTGGAATATTTCATAGTGGCAGTAAATCAAATCCGAATGGCAGAGGAAAAGATTTAACACCACAATCTAGTTTTGAAAATGGGGTTAAGCCAAATCTAGAAAGTATCCCACAAGAACGAAGATTAGAAATTAGTGATTTAACAGGTGATGCTTACCAAAAAGAGATTGCCGAAAATATTATCCCAACTATTACTAATGCAATTGGCCATAAAGTTATTCCAGCTAAAACCGCAATGATCGGATCAAGTATGGGTGGACTAGCAACTTTATACGGAGTTAGTAAATATCCAGAACTTTATAAAACTGGTTTAGCATTATCAACTCACTGGATTTTAGGAAACCAACCTTTAGTTGAAGACTTGCTTTCAAGGTTACCAAAACCAAGTGAGCACAAAATATGGTTCAGTCGTGGTACTTCTGGACTGGATGCAAGTTATGTTGACTGCCAAAAATATGCAGATGAGTTTATGATAAATATGGGTTGGCGTTTAAATCATGATTTGCAGAGTGAAATATTTAATCGAGCAAGCCATAATGAAAGAGCTTGGGCAAGACAACTTCCAAAAGTATTAGATTTTTGGTTAAAAGATTAACCTTTAACTGATCCGGCAGTAAGCCCGCTAATTATGTATTTTTGTAGGGACAAGAAAATAATTACAATCGGAACTGATGCAATTATTGATCCGGCAGCAAATGCTCCCCAATTTTGAGAATACTGCCCACCAATAAAACCCTGCAATCCAACTGCGATAGTTCGGCTGTTCATATCAATTAGGAACAATCTTGCCAAAATAAACTCATTAAAGGTTCCGATAAAACTTAGTAAGCTGACAACGGCCAGAATTGGTGCGGCTAATGGGATAAATATTTGCCAGTAAGTTTGCATTGCACTTGCACCATCAACCTTGGCTGCTTCATCTAACTCAATTGGAATCGAATCAACAAACCCTTTAAGCAACCAAATATTTACGCCCATTGCCCCGCCTAGGTAGACAAGTAATAGGCCTGGTTGAGTACCTAGCCCTAAGTGTGGGGCAAAGTTATAAACCCGCTCCATGATTACATAAACTGCTGAAAGCGCAAGAATGGCTGGAAACATTTGCAATAAGAATAGTAACTGAATTGTAAAGCGCTTTCCTTTAAATTTTAATCGGCTAAATGCAAAAGCAGAGGATGCCCCAATTATCACTGACAAGATTGCAACTGTGCCAGAGATGACTAAGGTATTTTTCATCCAAACTAGGTATGGAATTGTTGGATCATTAAATAGCTTTTTATAATTTATAAGTGAAAACTCTCTAGGGATAAAGGATGAAACTTGTAAACTACCAGTTGGATTAATTGAAGAGATTATCACCAGATAAAGTGGGAACAGCGCAAAGAAAGAAACAGTAACTCCTACTACATGTCGCCATAACTTATCTCTTAACCAATTTGTCATGAGAAGCTGTCCAATACCTTAGATTTTTTAACACCATATAAAGATATTGAAGCCACAATTAGAAAAATTATCACCGAAATTGCACTTGCAAAACCTAAGTCTTGGACATTTGATCCGAACGCAATCTTGTATGTGTAGCTAATTAATATATCTGTAGCTCCTGCAATTTGGCCATCAAGTTCATTTCGTGGACCACCCCCGGTTAACAAATATATTAAATTAAAATTATTAAAATTAAATGCGAATGAGGCAATTAAAAGTGGAGAAACGATTTTAAGTAGCAACGGTAAAGTTATTTTATAAAAAATTTGCCGTGGAGTTGCACCATCAATAGCGGCTGCCTCAGAGAGCTCACTTGGGATAGCTTGCATTGCTCCACTTGAGATCAGATAAAAATATGGAAAACCTAGCCAAAGATTTACTAAAATTACTGCCACTCGAGCAAAAGTTGCACTTTGAAACCAAGCGATATTGGTGCCAAATAAAGTATTGATTGCACCAAATTCGGTATTAAACATTCCACCCCAAATTAAAATACTCATAATACTTGGCATTGCATAAGGCAAAATAAATATTGATCGATAAACCCTTCTGCCTCGAATTGGCTTACTCATCGCCACTGCGATTAGTAGTCCAAGAGCAAAGGTGGTTAATACTGTCAGTGAGGCAAATACAACGGTCCAGATAAACACCGAAATTAGTGGGGATCTGACGTTTTTATCCTTAATTAAATCTATGTAGTGCGAAAACCAAATTGGTGATCGCCAACCAGGCTGTAATACTTCTTCACTATCATTTTTATTAACAAAATTACCTTTACCGTTATCTATGTATTCATTTCCATTTATTAAATTAGTGAACTTATCCTGATTTTTATCATAATCTAATACTTGCCTGGCAACTGCACCGACTGATGTTCCTTGCAACGAAATGAAGTAATCACCGCTATATTTAAATCTAATATTTGAAATCTCTCGATCTAAGGCAGCAACTTCAGCGGTATTAGATGGTGAAAAATCAGGAGCTTCTTTTGCTACGCCATTTTCATCTAGGCTAACTACATTTGCCGCTAACTCTATATTCTCAGTAACGGTGTTAATAAAGTATTTTTTATTTATTGGATCTGAAGCCAAAATTGCTATTTGATTATTGTATTTTCCAATTACAACGTCAAAAGTAGTACCAGCATCATCAGGTGCTACGCCAAGTGCCTGTACTCGCTCAATTGCTTGTGGTTTAGAAATATAATTTCCGGTTTGATATTGAAATGTAGACATTACTACCGTATATAAAATTGGCCCTACAACAAATGCCAGCAAAA
>WLSX01000085.1 GCA_009705675.1 Actinomycetota bacterium
AGAATTCATAAAACTGTCCACCATTTTTTATTTGCTGAAGTTGGCGGAAAATTAGCTCCACAAGTTACTGAGGTTGATGATGTGGCCTGGTTTCCAATTGAGGAGATAGTAAGTAAGTTGGCCTATCCTGATGAACGAAAATTAATCGCTAAGAGTGGACAATTAACACCGTGAGGAGATTTCTCACTCTATTAATCACTTTTCTTTTATTAACTTTTTTTATATCCCCTACCGCAAATGCTGCAACAGTTGTTGTAATTAGTGAGCCCACCCACCGATTAAGTGATGGGGTCTTCTTTGATGATTTACTAGCTCAAAAACTTACGCCAACTGGTGAGCTGGGCGCTTTAGTTTTTGCTCGCAATAATTCAGCAACAATATGGCAGATTGATCCCGCCACAATTAGCGAGATTGTTGCAATGAGTAATGGTTATGGCGTTCAAGATGGCGCAGTAGCCTCTGGACAAATTGTTGCAACACAATGGTTAGCGCAATTTAAAAAGGTAACTAGATTTGAAAGAGTTTCATCACTGCCTTACGGAAATCCTTCTGGCTATTGGATTGATCAGATATCAAAAGATGATACCGCTTACTTAAATGCAATTAGTAAAATAAGTTTAGAAGCGGTTTTAGGTAAGGCAACTGATGGAGTGCTTGCTTTTAGCACCACGCAACAAAGCCTTAGTAAGCCAACTTTAAATATACTTAAATATGCCCAGCGGCAAATAGATTTACTCTCTTCATTGGTAGGGCAAAAAGAGTTATCAGCTGAACAGCTGCGTCTTATGCAACTACTAAATCCAAACATTGAAGATAAGAGGTTAAACACTTTAATTAAAGATTATGACCAATCAATTACTAAAATGCGAAGTAAGTTAAAGATTAAGAGCACAAAGTTCACGGTTACCTCAGAGATTGAAGAGTTGCCGGTAACAATTGTTAATGATTTTAATTCAACTGTTAAATTAAAATTAAGTACTAGGGCGATTAATAGCAAGGTTGAGGTTGCACCGGTTGAAATAATTGATCTTTTGCCTAAATCAAAGCAGCAGGTGTTGCTTCCGGTTCAGGTGTTAGCTCCAGGAGATTCGCAGTTATTAGCCCAGCTTACAAATCTTGAAAATAAGCCAGTTGGATATCCCGTATATATAAACTTAAAACTTTCAGTAATTAGCCCAGTTGCCACCTGGATTACATCAGGTGCTGCGGTACTTTTATTTATTGCGATTTTGGTTCAGAGCGTGCGCAGAGTTAGGCGGCGAAAATAATGTCTGATGAACGGTTGGTGCGCGATTCATCATTTATGGCACTTGGCACAATTGCCTCAAGAGTTACCGGTTTAGTAAGAAATCTTTTATTAGTTGCATTACTTGGAACTGCAATACTGGGTGATACCTACAACGTGGCAAATACCATGCCAAATATTTTATATAACTTAATTATTGGTGGCGCACTTACCGCTGTGTTTGTGCCTCAAATAGTTAGATCACTGCGGGATACCGACCATGGCGCAGCATTTATCTCTAGATTATTTACTGCAACCCTTACCTTTCTTTTTATTATCACTGTTATTGGAATTTTACTTGCAGATAAAATTGTAAATATTTATGCCCCCGAGTATGTCGGCCGGCCTGAGTTTGCAATCACAGTCTCTTTGATGCGTTACTGCCTACCGCAAATCTTTTTCTTAGGACTATTTTCTCTCCTTGGGCAAATTGCCAACGCTAAAGGCAAGTTTGGCCCAATGATGTGGGCGCCGGTTATTAATAATTTAATTGTGATCGCACTCTTTTCTTACTTCTTAATTAATAAAGAACAATTACTTCTTGCTTCTGTTTCAAAAAATGATCTGCTTTGGTTAGGACTTAGTACTACAGCAGGTTATTTTGCGCAGGCATTAATACTCTTTCCAGTTGTTGTTAAGACGGGTGTAAAGCTCAGGCTTAGATTTGATTGGCGCAATAGCCAAATCATTAAATCGTTCTCACTTGCCGGTTGGAGTTTTGTTTACGCTGCTATTTCTCAGCTTTCATATTTGGTGACGGTTAACATTGCAACCAGCGCCGCTGTTAAGTCGGCAGCTAGTGGACTAACAACTGGTGTTGGTTTTACACCATATGCAAATGCATATTTGATATTGATTTTGCCGCACTCAATTATCGCAGTTTCAGTAGTTACCGCCCTACTTCCAAAACTATCTAATCTTGTGATTGATAAAAAGTTTGATCAGATAACAACCTCACTTACTTCAATAATTAAACTAGTTGGAGTTTTTACAGTACCGGCTGCTTTTATCTTTTTAACCTTTGGTGAATTAATAGCTAATAATTTGTATTTTGGAATCTCATCAGATGATGCGAATTACTTAGGTCTTACCCTCTCTGCCTTTGCGTTGGGGCTTATTCCAGTGAGTATTAACTTAATTTTATTGCGTGGTTTAAATGCATTTGAGAACTTGAAGTCTCAAGTACTAGGTAATTTCATTATGAATTTGATATCTGTAATTCTTTCGGTAATCGCCGCCCAATTCTTAGCTCCTAAGTGGGTGGTGGTTGGTATGGCTGGAATATTTACTATTCACTACTTTATTGGCACTGGCATATCTTTCTATTTAATAAGTAGACATAAAATAAATCTGCCAGTTGGTGCTATTGCACTTTTCTATTTAAAACTAGCCGCTGTTTTTGCATTAGTAATTGCGCCAATTTGGCTGATTAGAGATCAAATCCCGGGTGGGAATGTTATTGAGTTAATAATTGTTATTGGTATATCGGCTGTTTTCTACCTGCTCATCGCCAAGCTTTTAAAAATAACCGAAGTCACATCTTTGATTAATGTAATTAGAGGTAGAAGGGAATAGGCTTAAGTTGTGAGTGAGATTAATGAAGTAGTAATTGTTGGCTCTGGCCCTGCTGGTTACACCGCAGCGATTTACGCCGCCCGCGCCCAATTAAAACCAATTATTTATGAAGGTTCAGTTACCGCCGGTGGTGCGCTGATGAATACAACTGAGGTTGAAAATTTTCCAGGTTTTGCAGATGGTGTAATGGGGCCTGAATTAATGGAGTCAATGCGCAAACAGGTTGAACGGTTTGATGCAAAAATTATTACTGATGACATTGTCTCTATGAAGTTAACTGGAGATATAAAAGAGATAACTGATGGCTCTGGAAATACTGTTAAAAGTAAATCGGTAATTTTGGCGATGGGCTCTGCGTATAAAGAGATTGGTTTACCAAATGAAAAAAGATTATCTGGCCGGGGTGTTTCTTGGTGTGCAAC
>WLSX01000086.1 GCA_009705675.1 Actinomycetota bacterium
ACCATCTCCGCCGGTACCAACTGTGTCCACTGCGCGCTCGGTAATATTTATTGGCGCAGAGTATGAATACATCTGCGCAACTAAGGCTTCAACCTCGCTAGCGCTCTCTCCCTTTGATTTAAGACCAGTAAGGAATTGTTTAATCTCATTAATACTTGCCTTGCCTTCAAGGATTTGCGACATCGCCCAGGTAATTTGCTCACTCGTTAGTTCAGATTTATCTGAAAATGATTTAAGAATTAAATCCCAGCTCATTAGGGACACTAATTATTTTGCGAGCGCAGAATCAGTTTTAAGCAACACAGCACACTTGGCCGCAATCGTAAACGGATCAATTGGGTGAGTAACCATGGCTTCCGCCTTTGACCATGCAGCTAACCAATTATCTTGAGCACGGCCGGTAATTAGTAAAACCGGTGGACAGTTAAAAACCTCATCCTTTAATTGTCGGGCTACTCCCATTCCACCTTCAGGGACCGCCTCACCATCTAATACAAATAGATCAACCTGTTTTTTGCTGTCAATATACAACCGAAGGGCATCTGCGGTGGCAAACTCTTTGATTTCATGTGCTGCAAGGCTTGGGTCTAATTGCTTGCCTAGGGCAGAAATTACAGATGCGCGCACAGTTGAATCATCTGAAAAGAGTGCGATAACCAATTTTTCCATCTTTTGCATGAGCTAATCCTACCTACCCGTGATATCTGCAGCTTTTATGCAAGGGAGTGGATTTGGGTGATCAGTTTCACCAAATAGTAGGGCTACTCCGTACGGCCTAAATGAGGCATTCCTATCTATTTCAGGAATAATCTCCCCCATGAGCGCCATCGCAACTCCTGCCGTAAAGACCAACCGCCCTAACCTAGTTGCAGTTGGCACAATTGTTTGGCTCTCCTCTGAGTTAATGTTTTTCGCAGCTCTCTTTGCAATGTACTTCACAACTCGAGCCGTGCAAGGACCTAAGGTATGGCTGGAATCAACTGGCATGTTAAATATTCCATTTGCCGCCACTAACACAACAGTTTTAGTTCTCTCCTCCGTTACCTGTCAGTATGGAGTTTTTGCTGCCGAACGTTTTCAGGCACGTCGTGCTGGCAGCATTTGGCAATTAAGTAAGTGGGGAATGCGCGAGTGGTTTGCCTTAACATTTTTAATGGGCGCATTTTTTATTGCCGGTCAGGTTTATGAGTATGCAACCTTGGTAAGTGAGAATCTTTCTCTATCCTCTAATCCATATGGCTCAGTTTTTTATATGACTACCGGCTTTCACGGCCTGCATGTAACTGGTGGCTTGATTGCATTTTTAATTGTGATGGTTAGAGTTTTTAAAGCCCAAAAATTTGGTCACAACCAAGCAACCACAGCGATTGTGGTCTCCTACTACTGGCACTTCGTAGATATTGTGTGGATCGCACTCTTCTCTGCGATCTATCTAATTAAGTAGGCGAGTATGAAATTTCTATCTAAGTATCGCCGACATAAATTTGCTACCCCATTACTTTTAGTTATTGCCCTCTCCGCCCTTGGCTTTACCTTCTCAGCTGCCACGGCAGCACCAGCTAAAAACACAATGAGTGCATCTGCTAAAACCACATTAATTGAAGAGGGTCAGACCATATTTCTTAAAGGTTGTTCCTCCTGTCATGGATTAAATGCTGAAGGCGGCGCGGTTGCACCTTCGCTAATTGGTGTTGGCGCAGCCTCAGTTGATTTTCAAGTTGGTACCGGACGTATGCCGATGCAGGATATGAGTCAACAAGCAATGCGTAAGAAGCCGGTATATAACGAGGAACAAACTGCCGCACTAGCTGCATATGTTGCTTCTTTAGCACCAGGGCCTGCTTCATTAACAAATGAAGAGATAACTTGGGAGCGAGATGGAAACACCGCAGATGGTGGTGAGTTATTTAGAAATAACTGCGCAATGTGCCACAACTTTGCTGGCCAAGGTGGTGCGTTAACGCAAGGAAAATACGCCCCAACTTTGATGGGGGTTGAACCAAAACATATTTATGAAGCGATGATTACCGGCCCACAATCAATGCCGGTATTTTCTGACAAAATTATTACACCAGCAGAAAAACTTTCAATTATTAAGTGGATCAAAGCAGCCGAGAGTGAGCCAAACTTAGGTGGGGCATCCCTTGGTCGGGTAGGACCGGTAACTGAAGGATTATTAATTTGGATATTTGGTTTAGGTTTATTAATTGGTATCGCTGTCTGGCTTACTGCAAAGGCTAGGTAAATATGTCAAAAGAGTTAGAGCCACTTAGTGATCCAGGATTACCTGAACATATTCATCGCAAAGCAGATATTGATCCAATCGCCGCAAAGCGAGCAGAGCGTCAGGTTGCAGTTTTATTCTCACTCTCAGCCTTTGGCACAATTTTATTTATCTACTCATTCTTTTTTGTTAAAGAAGATGTATTTATCTTCTTGCCAATTCTTGGAAATACCAACGCCCATCAATTAGGTATTGGTCTGGGAATGGCATTTGGTCTTTTCTTTATTGGCATTGGCGCAGTTCATTGGGCAAAGACATTAATGCCTGATCAAGAAGTAATTGCCCAACGTCATGAATTTAAATCAGAGCCGCAAGATCGTGATGCATTTGTTAAAGCGGCTAAAGAAGGTGCTGAGGTGGCAGGATTAGGAAGAAGGCCATTAATTAAGCGAACACTCATTGGCGCAGCCGCACTTGCTGGTTTGCCTGGAGTTTTAATGCTTAGAGATTTAGGACCACTTCCTGGCAAAGAGCTTGAGAAAACAAATTGGAAATCAGGAACTCGATTAGTTACCGATCCAGGAGATCGTCCAATTAAAGCTAGTGATTTAGAGGTGGGGGCAGTTGCTCAAGTACTTCCTGAATTATTACCCGGACAAAAGCGAACCTTAGAAGATATCGGTAAGGACGCCGTTTTATTAATTAGATTACGTCCATCTGAGTTTCAATTAAATGAAGAGCGGCTTTCTTGGACCCATGAAGGAATTATCGCCTTCTCAAAGATCTGCTCCCATATGGGATGCGCAGTTGCCCTATATGAACAAACCACAAAACATTTACTTTGCCCATGTCATCAATCAACCTTTGATGTAACAAGAGCTGCCAAGGTAATATTTGGACCTGCTGCTCGACCACTTCCTCAACTTGCGATCACCGTTGACGCAGAAGGAAACTTAATTGCTAAGCAGCCATTTACTGAGGCTGTTGGCCCTAGCTTCTGGGAGA
>WLSX01000087.1 GCA_009705675.1 Actinomycetota bacterium
CGAACTTTTACTTTTTCAATTGCAATAGCGCGCTTTGGAAGTCCATCACTTTTACCATCTATGACACCTTCTTTAGCAATTGCTTGAACAATATCTAAACCTTTTGTTACCTTGCCCCAGATTGTGTAACTCGGTGGCAATGATGTGTCTTCGTAAACAATAAAGAATTGGCTGCCATTTGTGTTCGCACCACTGTTAGCCATGGCTACAACCCCGGCTGGATAATTTGCCTCAACTGCTTGCGGAAGGTTTTCATCCCGGTAACTAAAGTTTGGCCCGCCAGAACCAGTTCCAGTTGGATCACCACATTGCAAAACATAAATGTTATTTGTAGTTAAGCGATGGCAAATTGTTTGATTATAAAAACCACCATTAGCTAATGCTGCTAAAGCAATCACTGTTACCGGAGCTTTTACACCATCTGCTTCAATCACAATATCTCCGCAGTTTGTATTAAAAGTAAAGGTTCTATTTTTAAATGGAGCTTTTACCTCAGGTGGAGTGATGTTCTTTATCGTGTGCCCTTTTGCACTTGTTTTTTTACAAATTATTTTTGAAGCTGACTTTGAAGGTGCAGCATATGCAATTGTTGAAAAGCTGGCAGAAAAAATAACAAAGGTTGCAGTAACCGCACTTACTTTTGTAATTTTTCTCATGTTGTAAGTTTAATCAACTATTTAGATATATTGAAATTAAATTGATGATTAATGTCATTTACTATCTAACTTTAAGTGATTTCACAGAATCCAACTAAGGTTGGATTACAACCTCAACACGTTGAAACTCTTTTAGATCTGAATAACCGCAGGTAGCCATTGAACGGCGAAGTGCGCCAAATAGATTCATTGATCCATCAGAGGTATGTGAAGGGCCGGTTAAAACTTCATTAAGTGTGCCAACGGTGCCAACTTGAACTCGGTTGCCTCTTGGCAGTTCATTATGGTGTGCCTCTAATCCCCAATGCCAGCCTTTTCCAGGTGCCTCATCAGCCTTGGCAAGAGGTGAACCCATCATTACTGCATCTGCTCCACAAGCAATAGCTTTTGCAATCTCACCACTGGTACTAACTGAACCATCTGCAATTACATGAACATAACGTCCGCCAGATTCATCTAAGTAATCACGACGGGCAGATGCAACTTCGGCAACAGCAGAGGCCATCGGTACTGAGATTCCTAAAACAGTTTTTGTAGTGTGGGCTGATCCACCACCAAAGCCAACTAAAACACCAGCAGCTCCAGATCTCATTAAATGCAGCGCGCCTTGCGCAGTTGCACAGCCACCCACAATTACTGGCACATCTAACTCATAAATAAACTTCTTTAAATTAAGAGGTGCTGTTTTATCTGATACATGCTCGGCTGAAACTGTTGTGCCGCGAATTACAAAGATATCAACGCCGGCATCTATAACTGCTTTATGAAATTCAGCAGTGCGCTGTGGTGATAGAGCGCCAGCAACAGTGACGCCTGCTGCACGGATTTGCGCTAATCGCTCTTTAATTAAAGTTGGTTGAATCGGTGCTGCGTAAATTTCTTGCATTTTCTTAATTGCTTTATCTTGAGAAAGTTTTGCCATCTCTGATAACTGTTTATCAGCATCCTCATACCTAGTCCAGATACCTTCTAGATTTAATACGCCAAGTCCACCTGCTTTACCAATTGCAATCGCTGTTTCAGGTGATACAACTGAATCCATTGGTGCTGCAAGAAAAGGTAATTCAAATTTATATGCATCAATCTGCCAAGAGATTGAAACCTCTTGTTGATCTCGAGTTCGCCTAGAAGGAACAATTGCAATCTCATCAAATGAGTATGCTGCCCGAGCACGTTTGCCAGGACCTAATTCAATATCGGACATATCACCAATCGTATCTGTTGTAAGTAAAGTGTTGAAATTTAGGCTCTTAAATCCCAAGCTTTAACGCCACCGGTGACGCCAGCTGAATTGGGAATTATCTTAACTTTGTAATCAAAGCTTTTAAGTGCTGATTTACTAATTCTGGCTGAATTGCCACCACCGATATATAACTTATCCCAAACTATCATTGGATATAACTCTTGAATTAAACTTTTAACTCGCCTTGACCACAATTGATTACCCATCCGGCGCCTTGAAATCTCACCAATCCAAGCATCAATTGATTTCCCATAACGAATAGTGGCATGTGAGATTTCAAGATGTGGTGCTAACTTGCCATCATTAAATATCGCACTGCCTAATCCAGTACCAAAAGTGAGCACTGTTTCTAATCCTTTTCCAGTGATTACTGATGCACCATGAATCTCAGCATCATTTAATACTAATGTTGGTAATTTTAATTTTTTATTTAAAGCTGCATGCATATCAAATCCGTACCAAGCCTTTTTAAGGTGAGGATCAATAGTGCCTCTTGGGCCACGGTAATTTACATAGTGAGGAATTACGATAACTTTGCCATCTCGGATCATGCCCGGTAGGCCAACAGTTACCCGATTGATTCGATGATCAGCAACAACAAAGTCTTTAATAATTCCAATTAAGCCATTTGGAGATAGTGGATAAGGTGTTTTTAAATATGGAAAATCAATTAAAACAACGCCACCTTCATCAAGCACAGAGGCTTTGATCCCAGTACCGCCACAGTCAACTGCTAGCGTTATAACTTTCACCGATTAATATTAGTCGATTTCTAGTTACTTTAGATCAAAGCCTCTGTTTAATTTCTTTGCTTAATTAGTGTGAATGACCGCCTGCTCCATGTGAATGACCGTGTCCTGCTGCCTCTTCTTTCTTCTCCTCTGGAGTTTCAAAGACTAAGGCTTCAGTGGTTATAAACATTGCTGCAATTGATGCCGCATTTGCAAGTGCTGATCTAGTTACCTTAACTGGATCAATTACACCCTCTTTAACAAGGTCGGTGTACTCCTCAGAGTAAGCATTAAAACCTTCATTAGGTTTCATGGTGCGAACTTTGGAAACAACTACATAACCTTCTTGGCCAGCATTTTCAGCAATCCAACGAAGTGGCTCATCGCATGCTTTACGCACTAGACGAACACCAACTGCGCGATCACCTTCAAAGCCCAAATCATTATCTAGAGCTGCTGCAGCATGAACTAATGCAGCGCCTCCTCCAACAACGATTCCTTCTTCTACAGCTGCTCTAGTTGCAGAGATTGCATCTTCAAGACGATGCTTTTTCTCTTTTAACTCAACCTCAGTATGTGCTCCAACTTTGATTAC
>WLSX01000088.1 GCA_009705675.1 Actinomycetota bacterium
AGAACTTGGCCAATGAATCTATTGTCTTAAAGTCAGTATCTACCCAATCAAATCCTGCTCGAATCACATATGTTCTAGATACCAGCGTGCTACTTGCTGATCCAGTTGCGCTAACTAGATTTGCCGAACATGAAGTAATCATCCCAATCACAGTAATTGGTGAGCTTGAGACCAAGCGTGATCACCCAGATCTTGGCTACTTTGCCCGGGCCGCCCTTCGCACTCTAGATGACCTGCGAGTTAAAAGCGGCAGATTAGATCACCCGATCAGTATTAATGATCTTGGTGGCTCATTATCAGTTGAGTTAAACCACTCTGACACATCTAAATTACCAGCTGGCTTTTTGCGAGATGGTTCAAATGATTCAAGAATTTTAGCGATAGCTAAAAACTTAATGGCAGATGGCCGAAAGGTTGTTTTAGTTACTAAAGATTTACCACTTCGGGTCAAGGCATCCTCTGTTGGAGTTGAGGCGGAGGAGTATCGAGCAGAGCTTGCTAGTAGTAGTGGTTGGACTGGAATGGTTGAAGAAAGTGTTGGTTCAACAATTATCGACGCACTCTATGAGAAAGATCGGATTTCTCATGAGTTAGCAAAAACTCATCCTTGTCACACTGGAGTTGTCCTGCACTCTGAAAAAGGAAGTGCGTTAGCTCGAGTAACTCCAGATAAACATCTGCAATTAGTTCGAGGAGATCGAGCAGCTTTTGGTTTGCATGGGCGAAGCGCCGAACAGCGGGTGGCGCTGGATATTTTGCTAGACAATGAAATTGGAATTGTCTCCTTAGGAGGACGGGCTGGAACGGGAAAAAGTGCCTTGGCATTATCTGCCGGACTTGAAGCGGTGTTAGAGAAACGACTACATAAAAAGGTAGTTATCTTTCGTCCACTTTATGCAGTTGGTGGGCAGGAGCTTGGCTATTTGCCGGGAAGTGAAAATGAAAAGATGTCACCTTGGGCCCAGGCGGTTTTTGACACCCTGGGGGCATTGGTAAGCCAGCAGGTAATTGATGAGGTAATTGAACGAGGATTAATTGAGGTTCTTCCTTTAACCCATATCCGAGGTCGCTCTCTGCATGACTCCTTTGTAATCGTTGATGAGGCCCAATCCTTGGAGCGGGGCGTCCTGCTAACTGTTCTCTCCCGAATCGGCCAGGGCTCTCGAGTAATCCTTACCCATGACATCGCCCAACGGGATAACCTGCGGGTGGGCCGCCATGACGGCGTTGTTGCGGTGGTTGAGTCGCTCAAGGGTCACCCACTCTTTGCCCATATCACCTTGACCCGAAGTGAGCGATCCCAGATCGCCGCCCTAGTAACTGAGCTGCTTGAGGAGCCAATTAACTTTTCAAGTTGATTTTGCCCCTGTTACGACATAAGGGATAAATCGGACTTTACCCTGCCTGACCTGCGGTTTTATATCTGACTTACCCTGTGAATATAAACATAATCGCGCCACACGCCTCTATAAAGTTGCCCCTCCCACCCCTGGCTGACACCCTAAAGCAGTACAGGAAAGCCAATTTTGGCTATTAGAAGGAAGGGAGGGGCAGAGATGAAGCAAAAGCTTCCGCCGCTGCGCCCTATAAGAGTCCGCCGACTCTCCCTTTTTGCTGCCTTCATGGCCTTCTTCATGATGGCGGTTGAACCGACCTACGCCTCTGGCACCCTGCAGTTTTATGTGACCATCCCTAACACCCAAACCGCACCAGGAACCGGTGACGGCCAAGGTGTCGATGGCGCAGATGACACCACCCCATCCTCACTTGAGTTAGATGCGATTAAAACGGTTGATGCTGCAGCAATGGCTTTGGTATCACTTGCCGCCCGCCAAGTGGATTTAGCTCGCCAGCCTGATGGCGCTCGAGAGATTGCAAAGAATTTAACCACCAATACCTACCAATGGTCAGATGCCCAGTTCGCCTGCCTTGATCAACTTTGGACAAAAGAAAGCCACTGGAATTACAAAGCTAGAAATAAAAGCTCTGGTGCTCATGGAATTGCCCAAGCACTTCCTGCAACCAAGATGGAGGTAGTTGGCACTGATTGGCGAACTAACCCAGTTACGCAAATTACTTGGGGACTTAAATACATAAGTGAGCGGTATGAGACACCTTGCAAGGCGTGGAGTAAGTTTAAAAGATCACGCTGGTATTAAAAACTAGTTTGGCCGTTTGCCAATACTTAAAGGCTTTCGAGTTTGGGCATAAAAATCATTTCCCTTGTCATCAATAATTATAAAAGCTGGAAAGTTTTCAACCTCAATCTTCCAAACCGCCTCCATGCCAAGCTCCTCATAATCTAAAACCTCAACTTTTTTTATGCAGTCTTGGGCAAGCCGGGCAGCTGGTCCACCAATTGAACCTAAGTAAAATCCACCATATTTTTTGCAGGATTGTGAAACCTGTTCTGACCGATTTCCCTTTGCCAACATTATTAGTGAACCACCAGCTGCTTGGAATTGTTCAACATATGAATCCATCCGGCCGGCAGTAGTTGGTCCAAATGAACCAGAGGCGTAACCGGCAGGAGTTTTAGCAGGGCCTGCGTAATAAACTGCATGATCCTTTAAATACTTTGGCATCTCTTTTCCGCTATCTAACAACTCTTTTATCTTTGCATGAGCAAGATCGCGCGCAACTACTAATGTGCCAGAAAGACTTACTCGAGTCTTTGCCGGATACTTTGATAATTGAGCCAAAATAGCCTTCATTGGCTGGTTTAAATCAATCTTTATTTCATCTGCTGCCAAATCATCTGCCGTAGTTGCTGGCAAAAAGTGGGCAGGTTCGGTCTCAAGTTTTTCAATAAAGATGCCATCCTTGTTGATTTTGGCCTTAACTTGTCGATCTGCAGAACATGATACGGCGATAGCAATTGGAAGAGAGGCACCATGACGAGGCAGACGAACTACTCGAACATCATGGCAGAAGTACTTGCCACCAAATTGGGCGCCGATTCCAATATTTTGAGTTAACTTTAAAATCTCTTTCTCTAACTCTAAATCTCTAAAGCCATGACCGGTCTTAGCATCCCCCTTTGTTGGCAGTGAATCTAAGTACTTAGTGCTGGCAAGCTTTGCACTCTTAACGGTGTATTCAGCACTTGTGCCACCAATGACCACAACTAAGTGATATGGCGGACAGGCTGAGGTACCAAGGGAGCGAAGTTTTTCATCTAACAAACTCATAAATGAGGTTGGAT
>WLSX01000089.1 GCA_009705675.1 Actinomycetota bacterium
CTATTTAATAGATTCGTTATCTACGAGGCATTCTGACATTGCCAGGCATTGGACCCTTTGGCATTGGCAGATTTAATCCACCGACTGAGCGAAGTCGAGCACGAACCTCTCGAAGCTGAGTGGTATTTAACTTCTTCGGCAGTTTCTTTAAATGCTTTTGTAGTTTGCGAATTGAAACCTGGTTTTCTCCGTCACCAACATAAACTTCAGTAATTGGGACACCAGATAAAAAGCGTTCCATCTTGCGTTTTTCATCCTGCATAAGTGAGCGAACTGCAAATCCACCTTCACCAACCAAAACAATTCCAGCTTTTCCAGAAACTCGGTGCACCATATCTTGATCACGGTTTACGTTAACCGCAGGCGTTGTAATAAAACCGCGCTTGATTGACATCAACACACTTGCGCCAGCCCCAAGTTGACCTTCGATGGATGCAAAAGCAGCAGTGTTTGCAAATCTTGTAAATAAGAAGAATGCCGCTAAAAATCCTAGCGGTAGTGAGAGAAAGCCGGCATAAATTGGATGTCCTAAGTTATTTCCGATAATTACACCAAACACCAAAATTAAAATAAATATTAATGAACACCAAACAAGAGCAATCGGAGAGTTGTTTTTTACTAACTTAAAAGCATCCTTTAATACTGCAAGCTGTGATTGCTTTTCTGGAGCAGCACCTTTTGAAGTTGCTTCCTCGTTTTTCTTTTTTCTTCCGAACATATCTCTCCCTTATTTAACTGCTCTAGCAGCCATCGCCTGGTTATACAGACGACCTGCTCGATAGCTAGAACGTACCAATGGACCACTCATAACACCAAGAAATCCTATTTCTTCCGCCTCTTTACTCAACTCTACAAACTCATTTGGCTTAACCCAGCGGATAACTGGATGGTGTTTGGCAGTTGGCCGCAGGTATTGGGTGATGGTGATCAAATCACAACCGGCGCTGCGTAAATCTTGTAATGCTTGGGATACCTCATCGCGGGTTTCACCCATTCCTAAAATCAAATTAGATTTTGTAATCAATCCAAAATCCCTTGCCTGGGTAATCACATCAAGAGATCTTTCATATCTAAATGCAGGCCGGATCTCTTTAAATATTCTCGGTACAGTCTCAAGATTATGCGCAAATACTTCAGGTCTGGTTTCAAATACTTGGTTCAAAAGAATTGGATTACCACTGAAGTCCGGAGCTAACATCTCAACGCCTACGCCAGGATTTAATGCATGAACCTGCGAGATAGTTTCAGCGTATAGCCAAGCACCTTCATCATCTAGATCATCTCGAGCAACTCCAGTAATCGTTGCATACTTTAAATTCATAGTTTTAACAGATTCGGCAACTCTTCTTGGTTCATCACGATCTAGTGGATCAGGTTTGCCCGTATCAATATTGCAAAAGTCGCATCTTCTCGTGCAGGCACTTCCACCAATTAAAAATGTTGCTTCCCGATCTTCCCAACATTCAAAAATATTTGGACATGCTGCCTCTTGGCACACAGTATGAAGACCTTCTTTAACAACTAAAGATCGAAGTTTTGTGTATTCAGGTCCCATGTTTGCTTTGGTTTTAATCCACTCAGGTTTTCTTTCAATTGGAGTTTGCGAATTCCGTGCTTCAATTCGCAGTAATTTGCGACCATTGGGATCGATACTCATTGTGATACTCGCTCTAGCATTGGCAAAATATGTTTCTTCAATACCGGCATAACCTCATCGATAGTGATATTTCTACCAAGTTCAGCAGATAGGGAAGTGACCTTCGCATCTGCTATACCGCACGGAATAATCTTGGAGTATGCAGATAAATCAGGATTTACATTTAAAGCAAAGCCATGCATCGTCACACCCTTTGCCACTCGTAATCCAATTGCTGCAATCTTGCGATCACCCTTTGAGTCCCTTAGCCAAACACCACTTCGCTCGCAGTAACGCTGTGCTTTAATTCCAAACTCATCACATATTGAAATAAGAGATGTCTCTAACTCCCTTACAAAGCCAACCACATCAGTTGAATTTTTTAACTTGATAATTGGATAGCCAACAATTTGTCCAAGTCCATGCCAGGTTATCTTTCCGCCCCGATCAACATCAATAACTGGTGTGTTATCTAAAGGTCGATCAGTAATTTCAGTACGGCGCCCTGCGGTATAAACCGATGGATGTTGAAGAATTAGTAAAGTATTAGGTTCAATATTGTTAATTACTTTTTCTTGAATTTCCTTCTGCATTTGCCAAGCAGACAAATAATCAATTACCCCAAGCTCTTCAACTCTGAGTATTTTCTGTGCAAATATGGTTGAACTCACACCGATAGCCTAATTGGCAGATGTATATTTGGCTAAAGGTTGCGACCTTGCGTGCCGTTGGTGTGAGCAAAATAGCATCGCTGATAGATTTACCGCCTAATCCGAAATTACCGAAAGGCTTTTATACCCATGGCTGGAAAAAGTAAGAGTTCTGTAACTGTCAAAAACCGTAAGCCATTTGCGATTGCGATGTTGGTGGTAATTGCTTGGTTCATGATCACCGGCATCTTTGGCCCACTTTTTGGCAAGTTAACCTCAGTTCAAGAGAACAACAACTCTTCATTTTTACCTAAGGGAGCTGAAGCCACCAAAGCTGCAGATGTCATTCAAACCTTCTCTGGTAAGGATTCATTTAATTTTCCAACCTTAATTCTTTTTGAAGGTGATGTAACACCTAAGACCATCGCTGCAGTTAATGACCATCTAACTAAAGTTGGATCGGTAACTTTGGATGGCACGAGTGCAAAGATTTCAGATTATTTAGCGCCTAATCAGCAAATTACTGTTTTCCCATCTCAAGATGGAAAGGCTATTTTAGGAAATATTCCACTAGATGGAAATTCGATTGCAAAATTATTGCCCAATGATAAGCCGGTATTACCAGCTATTGTTGAAGCACTTCGGGCAGATATAAAGCCAATTGCTGACACTAATGGATTAACTCATTATGTAACTGGTCCGGGTGGGTTACTTGGTGATCTTTTTGGTGCATTTGGAACCTTGGATTCAACTCTACTTCTGACAACTTTGTCAGTAGTGGCAATAATTTTGATTATTGTTTATCGCTCACCAATTCTTTGGATAATCCCATTGCTTTCGGCGATGTTTGCATTGTCTACAGCTGGGGGAATTGTTTACCTACTAGCAAAAAACAATATTATTGATGTGGATGGTC
>WLSX01000009.1 GCA_009705675.1 Actinomycetota bacterium
GGTGGTCTTGCCACAAACCGGGCATGCACCAATGTGGGATAGCCCAGGTGAAGTAATATCTGAAATCTTCGATACTACGAAAGTAAAACTATGATTACCGCGGTTTACTTTTGGCGTATAAAAACGATATTCCTTCCACTTGCAATAATTTATATGGCGATAAACAAAATGCAATTAAAAAGATTTCCTGGTATCTCTTTTATTAAGATGCTCGGAACTGGCAAGGGTGAGAGTTTTACTCCTAGAGATGCTGACCCAACTCGCTGGGGAATATTGGTCACAATAGATGAAAATCAAATTAGTAATCTTGATAAAACTTTTGTTATTAAGTGTTGGCAAAAAATCTGTAAAAAAGAGTATCGGGTACTTTTGAAACCAATTTCATCGCATGGATTCTGGTCACGCAAGCAACCTTTTTTAGTAGATAAAATTGATTGGAATGGGAAAATAGCCGCGGTGACCAGAGCTCGAATAGTTTGGCGAAAAAATTTAATTTTCTGGCGCGCAGTCCCACCAGTAACAGAAAGTTTGCACCAATCTCCTGGTCTATTGAACGCAATTGGAATTGGTGAGGCGCCGATTGGATTACAAGGAACATTCTCAGTCTGGGAAGATGCAGCATCACTTCGCAATTTCGCCTATAAAGGTGAGGCCCATTCCGAGGCAATTAAAGCTACCTCGGCTCAGCAGTGGTATTCAGAGGAGTTATTCGCTCGGTTTGCGGTTATAGATGAGCGAGGGTTGCTCATCTAATACGGCACAATTAACCCATGTCGCTACGCCAGTTTTACCCAAGGCGAAATAACCGTCGTCAGGTTTCAGCTAGAAAACTACTAGTTCTTTATGCCACTCTTATTATTGCAATTGGCCTTCAAATTTCTTATCCCTTGATTACTGGAGAATCTTTAAGACTCGTAACAATTGCTACGGTTTACTGGGCTGCAGCCGCAATGATAATTCATGCTTTATTAGCGTATGGAATTTCCTATACATCAATATTTGTGTCAATTACTTTTACTTATGCGTTGGTTATAGAACAAATTGGAAGTAGAACTGGTTGGCCATTTGGTGATTACCAATATTCTGGATCACTGGGCTACCAAATTTATGGTGTTCCCTTAGTAGTCCCATTTGCATGGATCATGATTGCTCACCCAATTTTAATTGCTGCTAGAAAAGTTACTAAGAATTGGGTTTTTCTATATGGTGGATTTGGAATGATGGCATGGGACTTATTTTTAGATCCCCAGATGGTTGCGGCTGAAAGATGGAAATGGCAATTTACTGGCTCACACGTACCGCTACAACCTGAAATACCACTATCAAATGCTTTTGGCTGGCTATTAACTGGTATTGGCTTAATGGCAATCTTGCATAAAGTTCTCCGCAGGGATCGTAGGAAAGCAACTGCATCAACCTCGATTCCGGATTTCTTCTTAATTTGGACTTGGTTTTCTGGCGTAGTAGGAAATTTATTCTTCTTTGATCGCACCGGTGTTGCAGTAATTGGTGGAGTTGTATTTGGAGTATTTCTAATTCCTTACGTCTTCTTATTACGCTTTGGCCCACCTGCTAACTCTTAATGGAACTATCTTTAATTCTATCTGGGTTAGCCCTGACTCTAACTTTATTAAACGCCCTAACAATTAAAGTAGTTAAAAATAGTTCAGAAACAGTAACAAGCTCAGTTTCAATACTCATCCCAATGCGTAATGAAGAGTCTAATGTTGTCCAATGTATAAATTCTGTTACTTCCCAAGAGGGGCTAAGGAATTTTGAAGTCCTTGTCCTTGATGATAACTCTGAAGATCAGACTTCAATTCTTATATCTAAGTTTAAAAATATTAAAAAACTGGATGGCACAAATTTGCCAGATGGTTGGTTGGGAAAACTATGGGCTTGTCATCAATTAGCTAATGCAAGTACTGGTGAATACCTTGTATTTATTGATGCGGATGTGAGGTTAAGCAATAATGCTGTTGCTTCTGCAATATCAAAAATGGGAAAATGGGATTTTATATCTCCATACCCAAGACAGATTATGACTGGCTTTATCCAAAGATTATTTCAACCATTATTACAATGGTCATGGCTTGCCTCTGTTCCATTATTTATCAGCCAAAAACTTGGAATTAAAAGCATGGCAGTGGCGAATGGACAATTTTTAATAATTAAGAGGGATGCATACTTTAAATCCGGCGGCCACCAATCTGTAAAATCGGAAGTAATAGACGACATAATGCTGGCACGACAGCTTTTAGCAACTGGATTTTCTGGCGGTGTTGCTGAGGCTAGCCAAGTTGCAATCTGCCAGATGTATAAAACAGCTGGTGAATTAGTAAATGGTTACCGTAAATCTCTTTGGAAGGCCTTTGGGTCCATCTTTGGAACATTTGTGGCAATCCTAATTCTCTTCATTACTGGAGTAGCTCCATTTATCTGTGCAATCTTTGGATCAAAAATAGGTTTGTTAGCATTTGGATTTATTGTCTTAAGTAGAGTTATCTCATCGATTAGAACTGGAACTATTCCAAACACTGCTCTGCTCCACCCAGTAGCCATAATTTTTTTAATTGGATTAATTATTTATTCATGGATTGGTAAGTTAACAAACAGATTAACTTGGCGAGATCGGAAACTTTCCTAAATGGCAAACATTTCCGTTATTGGCGCCGGTATCGGTGGAATGAGCGCAGCTGCCCGACTTGCTAAAAATGGCCATGATGTAACGATCTATGAAAATAGTGACCGCTCCGGCGGTAAATGTCGTACTGAATGGTTTGGAGATTACGCATTTGATACTGGTCCTTCACTCCTCACTTTACCTGCAGTTTATCGAGACTTATTTCTTAAGACCGGAAAAAGAATTGAACATATAATTGATATCGAGCCAGTAGACCCAGCATTTAATTATCAGTTTGCTGATGGTAAGTCCGTAACCTTTCCAAACTTATCCAACCCTAAGACATACATTGAAATTGAAAAATCTTTTGGAGTAAACGCTTCAAATTCATGGAGAAAATTGATTGAAAGATCTGAACGCATGTGGGAGGTATCACGAGAGCCATTTGTTGAATCTGAGTTGCGTTCAATTTGGCCACTTCTTAAACGGTGGGACTTAATCAAACAGATTAAGGAAATTTCCCCATTTACATCTCTGCGAAAATTGAGTAATAAATTTGAAGTTGATCCCCACCTTAAAATGATTGTTGATCGCTATGCAACTTATACGGGAAGTGACCCAAGAAGTGCACCGGCAGTTTTACTCACCATTGCTTTTGTTGAGAGCACATTTGGTGCATGGCATATTAAAGGTGGAATTGGACAACTTGCTGTTGCACTAGAGCAAAGATGCTTAGACCTTGGAGTTAAATTTGAATTCAACACTTTGGTTACTGAGATTTCAGTAAAAGCTGGACAAGTAACAGGAATAAAGATAGAAAATAACAGAGAAATTAACTCAGATCTTGTTGTCTCAAATTCTGATGCCGAGTACACATATAACAGGTTAATTAAGAAAGAGATATCAGAAGCGAAAAGTGAGCGCCGTAAACTTAAAATTGCAACTAAATCTTTAGCTGGATTTTCCTTGCTTCTTGGCTTAGATAATACAAAGAGTCATAAGGTTAATCTGGAACACCACAACGTATATTTCCCGGAAAACTACGATGCAGAGTTCGATGATATTTTCACAAAAAAAATACCAGTTACAGATCCAACAATTTATGTATGCGCACCAAAAGATAACTCTATGGTTAAGGGAATAGATAAAGAAGCCTGGTTTGTTTTAGTAAATGCGCCAAGGCATGATGTAGAAAATGGCTGGAATTGGAACAATGGGGGCGATAAGTATGCTGAAAAGATTATTAAGAAACTTGATCAACTTGGCTTAAATGTTTCAAACCGATTAGATTTTATGAAGTTTAGAACACCAGCAGATTTAGAAAATTATGCATTAGCACCTGGTGGATCTATCTATGGAACATCAAGTAACTCCCCTGCGTCTGCTTTTATGCGGGCTAAAAATAGATCAAAAATTAATGGGTTGTTCTGTGTTGGTGGATCTGCTCACCCTGGAGGCGGATTACCACTAGTAGGGATAAGTGCAGAGATTGTTGCGAATGCTATTGGTAAGGCTTAGAGCAATTTAGAGTAAGTAAATCTAACTAGTGTAAATAAGCTAAATAGTTGAAGGAGTAACCAAAATAAAATAATTTGGTTATAAATTATAAAATCAAACTGCAAAGAAATGAATACAATAAATACAAAGGAGGCTCTAACTGGGCGCTCGGCAAAGGTGACAATGCCAACTTCAGAAACACCTAAGCCAGCAGAGCGAGCCCTTACATACTCTTGTAGTGACGCAGTGAGTAGGACTAAAACCAGTAGCTTTAAATCTGCACCAATTTTATAAAGTGCTAATACCCAAAAAATTTCAGTTAGCCGATCAACTACTGAATCTAAAATCGCTCCCCACTTTGTGGATTTTTTGGTTAGTATCGCCAAACTTCCATCTATACCATCGCAAATTAAGGAGAGAATAAGTAATACTGATGCCCAAGATGTATTAGCAGTTAAAAATAAAATCACGCCAAAAAAAAGTCCGAACATTGTTAAAATATTAGGCGTAATTCTAACTCTCGAAATTGGCTTAACAATTAAATATGAAATACTTAGCCAGACTTTAACAATTCCAGAAATTTTTGCATTCCCATGTAGGTCACTCCAAGTAGAGAAAAACTCCTCTCTGCTCATGGTTTTATTAGTCCTAAATTTTTTGCAATAGCCACAGTTGATTCAGATGAGTTCATCGTATAAAAATGGATTCCGGGTGCTTTAAGTTCTAACAATTTTTCACCTAGCGAAGTAGCAATATCTATTCCAATTTTCTTCACTTCTTCTGGATTATCTTCTTTTCCTTCAAAGTGCTTTAAAATTTCATCTGGCACCTGGGTTCCACTCAATTCACTCATTCGATTTAATTGTTTTAAATTAGTAATTGGCAATACCCCGGCAATTATTGGAAGAGTCGATCCGCGTTTAGCTAATCGGTCAACTAACTTTTGCCATTTACTTACTTCAAAGAAAAACTGAGTAGTTGCAAAAGTTGCCCCTAACTCTTCTTTGCGTATTAGAACATCAACATCTTTTTCGAAGTTAAAATTTGAGGCTGGGTGCCCATCTGGAAAAGCTGCAACACCAACTTTAAAATCTCCGGTTTGAATTGCTAATTCAACTAACTGATCAGCATGGTTGAAGCCGTCAATATTCTCTTGCCAAACTCCTCTTGGACCACTTTGTGGATCACCTCTAAGTGCCAAAATACTTTTAATCCCAGCACTCTTATACTGTTTTAGAATTTCAATTAATTCTGATCGAGTTGAACCTACGCATGTTAAATGCGCAACGGTTGGAATAGACGTTCTAGCTGTTATCTCAGTTGTAACTCGAATCGTTCTATCCCGAGTTGACCCACCTGCCCCATATGTGACCGATACAAAATCAGGTTTCAACGGTTGTAACTGGCCAAGGGCCTGCCATAGCCGTTCTTCACCTGCTACATCTTTAGGCGGGAAGAACTCAAGGGAGAAGGTGGTGGTTCTCAGATCTTGGCTCACAGCAGGCAGGGTACCGTTGCGCCGTGAGTTTTTCCTCTTCTTTCGATCTTAAATCGATGCGCTCTGAGATAAATCACTCCCTTGGTGAATTCATTCGAGGCGAAAACAAATACTTAGCACAAATCGGACCAGAGTTAGACCCAGTAGCAAATGAAATTGAAAAATTCCTATTAGATAGTGGCAAAAGACTTAGACCACTTTTTGCATATGTCGGCCTACTTGGCACTGGATCTAATTCAAATGCAGAAATTATTCAAGCGATATCAAGTCTTGAACTTGTTCACGTCTGCGCATTAATTCACGATGATGTTATGGATGGATCAGATACTAGGCGTGGAGCTTTAAGTATCCACAAGGCGTTTGAAAAAATGCATCGAGATAAAAACTTAGTAGGTTCCCCATCTCAATTTGGCGTTTCATCTGCAATTTTAATGGGCGACTTAGCACTTATTTGGTCCGCACAGATGTTACACACAGCAGGTTTAGCGAGTGAACAACTTATCAAAATATTGCCTGTATACGATGAGATGAGAGTTGAGTTAATGGCAGGGCAGTACTTAGATGTTTATGAACAATCACTTGGCACTCAAAGTATCGAGCGGTCATTAAAAGTTGCCAGATATAAATCTGGAAAATACACAATTGAACGCCCGCTGCATTTTGGTGCAACACTTGGTGGAGCTTCAAATGCATTAATTAACTCCTATACAAAATATGGAATTCCACTTGGGGAAGCTTTTCAATTACGCGATGATGTCCTTGGTGTCTTTGGTGATCCAGCTGAGACTGGTAAGCCAGCAGGTGATGATTTAAGAGAGGGCAAGCGCACAGTTTTAATGGCTGTTGCTATTGATAAAGCAAATCAAGCCCAGGAAAAAGAACTTAAAAGTGGTTTAGGCAATTCAAATCTAAACACCTCACAGGTTGAACAAATGCAAGAAATAATTACTCAAACAGGTGCCCTTGCTCACATTGAATTAATGATTGAAGAGCTAACTAATACATCACTTAGCGCGCTAAACTTTGAAGAGATCCACCCAATTGGCAGAGAGTTACTAACTCAATTGGCAGTAATTGCTACTAGTAGAAAGATTTAATTTTGGTTGCAAAAGTTAAGGGACCAACAGATCATGTTGTAGTTGTTGGCGCCGGCCTTGCTGGCTTAAGTGCGGCGCTACGCCTAGCTGGTGCTGGCAGAAAAGTCACAGTCGTAGAGCGAGAAAGTGTTCCGGGTGGCCGAAATGGTTTACTGAATAAATCTGGATACTCATTTGATACAGGTCCTTCAGTGCTAACTATGCCTGATCTAATTGCAGATGCCCTTGCATGCGTAGGGGAAGATATTAAGGATTGGCTTGATTTAGTACCACTAAAGCCGCTTTATCGTGCTTTCTATCATGATGGTTCCCAACTTGATGTGCACGCAGATACAAATCAAATGCAAGCTGAGATTGCAAAAACGATTAGTCAAAAGGAAGCGGCTGGCTATGGCCGATATGTAGAGTTTGTTACTAAGTTATATAAGTATGAGATGAATGACTTTATTGATCGTAATATTGATTCCCCGCTTAATTTACTAACACCAAACTTAGCTCGTTTGGTTGCACTTGGTGGTTTTCGTAAATTAGCGCCAAAGGTAAACCAATTCCTAAAAGATCCAAGAACACAAAAGGTTTATTCTTTCCAAGCTATGTATGCCGGTGTAAGTCCACAACAAGCTTTAGCAATTTACGCAGTCATTGCTTATATGGATTCGGTTAACGGAGTATTTTTTCCTAAAGGTGGAATGCATGCTGTCCCACGAGCACTTGCCGCAGCTGCTGAAAAGCATGGAGTTACATTTAAATACAATACAACGGTTACTTCAGTCGAAAAGAAAAATGGTAGAGCAACTGCCGTAATAACTGAAAGTGGCGAACGAATTACCGCAGATGTTTTTGTGTTAAATCCAGATCTTCCGGTTGCTTGGCGCGACCTGCTTGGCAAAGAACCTTTGTCAGTCAAGCGCCTCAAGTACTCCCCTTCATGCGTCACATTGCTTGTTGGATCCAATAAGAGTTATGACCATCTTGCACATCACAATATTCATTTCGGTAAATCATGGGATGGCGTCTTTGATGAATTAATAAAAAAGAAAACTTTAATGAGTGATCCAAGCATTTTGGTAACCGTGCCATCAAAAGATGACCCTTCTCTTGCACCGGCTGGAAAATCTTCTTACTACGTACTATTTCCAACTCCGAATTTAACTGCTGATATTGATTGGGAAAAAATTGGTCCAAAATATAAGGCAGAAATGATTAAAGCTTTGGAGGAACGAGGCTACGAAGGATTTGGAGATGGGATCGAAGTTGAGCAATTAACAACTCCCCTTGATTGGCAGAAACAAGGAATGGCGCAAGGTGCACCATTTGCAAGTGCACACACATTTTTCCAAACTGGACCATTTCGGCCACGAAATTTAGCAAAAGGATTTGAAAATGTTGTTTTCGCTGGATCTGGAACTCAACCAGGGGTTGGTGTTCCAATGGTATTAATCTCTGGCCGCCTTGCTGCAGAACGAATAGTTGGACCTGTCAAGTAAGAATATGGATGAATTAACATCAGCTGGTATTACTGATCCAGAACTTCGCAACTCATATCTTGAATGTAAACGGCTTAACAACTTACATGGTAAAACTTATTTTCTAGCAACAAGATTGCTACCGCCAGAAAAACGCCCATTTGTTCACGCTCTATATGGATTTGCCAGATATGCCGATGAGATAGTTGATGATTTAGCTTCAACTTTAAGTGAGAATGAAAAAGCACAATCTTTAAAGAGTTGGGGTGATGAAGTACTGGCAAATATTAAATCAGGAAAAAGCCATGATCATATTGGTGCTGCTCTGGTAGATACTGTAAACAGGTTTAGTATTCCAATTTCATATTTTGAAGCATTTCTTCATTCAATGACTATGGATCTAACTGTTACTGAATATCACACCTATGAAGATTTATACGAGTATGTTTACGGATCTGCGGCTGTTATTGGTTTACAAATGGTGCCTATTTTAGGAACAGTGTCAAAGCAATCAATGATTGAAGCAAATATTGCCGCTGAAAAACTCGGTACCGCATTTCAATTAGCAAATTTTATTAGGGATATTGGTGAAGATTTAACTCGAGGTCGAGTTTATCTTCCAGTAACTGAGCTTCAGTCCCACGGAGTGACGAGGGAAATGTTGGAAGAGAGAATTGTTACACCACAAATTAAAAATGCCTTAAAAGAACAAATTAAAAGAGTTCGAAGTTTGCAAGCAGAATCAAAGGCTGGTATCAATTTACTAAGCGTTGAAAGCAGGGCATGTATAGAAGCTGCTAGTGAATTGTATTGTGGAATAGTTGATGAAGTTGAAAAAATTGATTATCAAATATTTAATAAACGGGCCAAGACATCAAATTGGCGAAGATTAAAGGTTGCACTTCCGGCGTACATCAAAGCGCGAAACTCTCGGTAGTTATTTTCTTTGTATTCCTTTGCGACCCCAATAAATCCACATAGCCATAACCGAAAGTACTAAGGCAAATCCAAATAAAAGGTCTTCAATTGGAGCAGATGCAACCCTGATGCCCATTATTGCATCCGGGTTATACATAACGATATTGCGAGAGGTTAGCCACCAATTTGTTAGTAATTGAAATGGCAAAATAATTGCATAGCTTGTCCAAAAAACAGCCCTAGTAAGTAATTGAGTTTTAATTAGAAACAGATCAAAAAAAACAGCAAATAGGAGTGCGAAGATAGCAATATCTGAATAGATCATTACTCGTCTCCAACTTTCCAATGCTTTTTAACCGTTCTAACTCCTTCAATTGTCATAATGGCAGCGATTGGGACGATAATAAAGAACAGGAACTCCTCCAGTGGGATCTTAAACGGCCCAAATATTCCAAGAATCTGATTATGGTCAAAATACCAATGACCACGATCAATTGCATATGCATCCCAGATCAAGAAAAAAATTATTACCGGAAGAATGCTAAGAAGTACTCTTTTAATTCTTTTTAGGACGCCAATTTTCAATACGATTTCAAGCCAGAATGAACCAAAGACTGTGAAAAGGAGCATTTCCATATAACCAAACTTAAGCACACGGTAACTATAGACAACTTTTTCCAAGTTTCCTGCGCTAGGATAAATAACACGGGAGCTAAGAGATTTAGCTGAGAGGGTCTGATCTTCAGACCGACCGGTTGACCAGTTCGGTAATGCGAATTGGAAGGGAGTTACTTATTTCTATTTTAGAAACAATTGCGTTTATTACCTCATTGGTGGGCGTAATACTCGGTGTATTAGGTCCACGTACAACCTGGCCATGGTGGTCGATCAGTAGCTTGCTATACGCAGTTCTTTTTTATCAATCTGCATACTATGCAAGTAGCGCACTTCAATTTATATTTATTGCTGGCGGAGTAATGGGATGGTTTGGCTGGGGAATAACTGGGGCAAAACCGAGAAAATCAAATAATAAAGAACGGCTTCTTGTATTTCTAGTTTTATGTATAGCAACAACATCTCTGTGGCCAATTCTTACTAAAATTGGCGCGGCTTCGTCGGCAATTGAAGCATTTGGCTTTGTTGGTAGTGTAATTGCTCAACTACTTATGATCTGGCAAAGGTTTGAAGCATGGCCGCTCTGGCTAATTGTTGATGCAGCATACACATATCAGTATTTTAACGGACAACTTTATTTAACAAGCTTTCTATATTTAATATTTACTGCAATTGCAATTTGGGGTTGGATTCGTTGGAATAGGGAATCGAAAAAATTCACTAATGATTGATTATCAAAGTATTTTGCAAGAAATTAGTAGTATTAAAAATGATGGTACAACCGTAATTGCGATTGATGGTGTTGCCGGCTCTGGTAAAACTACATTGGCTCTTAAGTTAGCAAATGATCTGGATAATTCGCATGTTGTACATATGGATGATCTTTATGATGGCTGGAATAACCCTTTATCGCAAAAGCTAACTGCTCGCGTTATATCTCAATTACTTGACCCCTTAAGTAAACAACTGTCAGTCTCTTATCAAATATTTAATTGGAAATTAAACAGATTCACAGATTTTAAAGCTGTTCCGAAATCTAGATACTTAATTCTCGAAGGAGTCGGTGCTGCTCAAAGAGAGTTCCGTCCATATATAAATAAGATTATCTGGATTGAGTGCGACCCAGATCTTGGTTATAAGCGAGTAATCATCCGAGATGGTGATCAGGTAAAAGAGGAAATGTTGAAATTTTTGATTGATCAAAATAATCATTTTTTGATGGAATTAAGTAAGAATGCTGCGGATTACACCCTGAATGGCGCGCCATAATCTCTAATTTTAAGATTTTTTCTCTAAACTTTCATCGTGTCTGATTTAACTGGTGAGCTAATTGATAATCGCTACCTTTTGCAACGTCAGATTGCATCTGGTGGCATGGCCACCATTTATGCTGGCTTAGACACTCGCCTAGACCGCCCGGTTGCGGTAAAAATTATGCATGCTCATCTTGCTAATGATGAAGCATTCGTATCTAGATTCATAAAAGAAGCTAAAGCAACTGCAGCACTATCACACCCAAATATTGTTTCAATACAAGATCAAGGTTGGAATGAGGGTGGACCACCGGCAGTATTTCTTGTGATGGAGTTAGTTGAAGGAAGTACTCTGCGAGATTATTTAAATGAAAATGGTTCATTAACAGTTGAACAAACGCTTCAACTAATCACTCCAGTCCTAAGCGCCCTTTCGGCTGCACATAGAATTGGAATTATTCATCGAGATATCAAACCAGAAAATATTTTAATTTCAAAAGACGGTCGAATTAAGGTTGCCGATTTTGGTTTAGCAAGGAATATTGCAATGGGACAAACTATGACGGCAGAGTCAAGTGTTGTCCTGGGTAGTGTTTCATATTTATCCCCCGAACAGGTCCAGCGCGGTGTTGCAGATGCCAGAAGTGATATCTACGCGATTGGAATAGTTTTATTTGAAATGCTAACTGGTGATAAACCTTATAGCGGTGAAACACCAATTCAAATTGCTTATCGCCACGTTAATGATCGAATACCTAATATTCAAACCATTAATAGTGCAATTCCCGCTTCTGTTGCGGAGTTGGTTTATGAGGTGACCGCACCAAATCCAGATCAGCGGCCAAAGGATGCGGAAGAGTTATTAAGTAAATTAAAAGAGATTCAAGCCAAAATTGATCCAAAACGTCGCCAGATGAGTTTAGAGCTTGATCTGCCTCCAGTGGTTAGCAAAAAAAGTAAAAGAGGAAAAGTTTCGGTAACTTCGGCTTTTGGTGGGATAAAAGAGAAAACATCCCAACTAATTTCTAGTAAACCAATTAACATAAACAAGCCGGAAGATTCAATCAGAACTAAAAAGCGCA
>WLSX01000090.1 GCA_009705675.1 Actinomycetota bacterium
AATTACTTCAAGAGCACGAATAACCCGACGAATATTTTCCTTTGGAATTGCCAAAGAAGCAGCCGGATCTAGTTTTGCCAACCTTTCATGCATTACATCATTGCCTAATCTTTCTGCCTCGTCGGTAATTTTCTGCCTAACTATTGGATCAGTATCTGGAAAATTTAAGTCATCTAAAATTGCCTTTATATAAAGCCCAGTGCCACCAACTACCACAACTGATTTACCACTGCTTAAAATCTGATCAATCTTTTCTCGAGCAATCTGTTGATACCAAGCAACATTTGCATCATCTTTAATATCTAAAATATCGATTAAGTGATGCGCGATGCCATTTCGCTCAGCAGTAGTTAATTTTGCTGTTCCAATATCCATGCCTTTATATAGCTGCATAGAGTCTGCATTAACTACTTCTGCATTAATTTCCTTAGCTAGTGAAACAGCTAAATCACTTTTTCCAGTTGCAGTAGCCCCACAAATAATTATTAAACTCATCTAATTAAAGGGATTTTAAAGCGGCTAAAGTTGGAATACCTAACAAAATCTTTTTATCCCCATTATCTTCCACCCAGGCAGCATGGGCAGCCGCTCCCTTTGTTTTCTTAACTGCAGTAGGCGCTCCAGCAACAATGTGATTTGCAAATGCTTCTAATACTTTGACCTCAACTAAATCACCTGGGCGAGCAGTTGCACTTGAGTTATCAAAATGGGTAAGGCGAAAATCTGCGCTTCTACCATTCATCCGATTTTGATCATGATCATGCCGGCCCTCATGGCCTGAGACAAGTAGTTCAACTGTTTTACCAATTAACTTCTCATTCTCACTCTTTGAAATTTCCTGTTGAATCTTATGGAGTTGGTTATAACGATCTGCCATCACATCATCTGGTATTTGATCAGCCATTGTGGCAGCTGGTGTGCCAGGCCGCTTTGAGTACTGGAATGTGTATGCAGCAGAAAACTTTGCTTGTTTAACCAAATCAATGGTGTCAGCAAAATCAGCATCGCTCTCACCTGGGAAACCAACAATTATGTCGGTCGTAATTGCTGCATTTGGAATCATTTTCCGCACATTATCGATAATGCCAAGGTATCGCTCTCTACGGTATGAGCGGCGCATCGC
Organism: Actinomycetota bacterium; assembly: GCA_009705675.1. The sequence goes on from WLSX01000090.1 coordinate 1,124, forward strand.
TTGTAAAACTTTATTACTGCCAGATTGCAACGGCATATGCAGATGAGGCATTACATTTTTAGTCTCTGCCATTGCCGAAATTACATCATCGGTGAAATCTCTTGGGTGTGGCGACATAAATCTAACCCGCTCTAATCCATCTACCTTGCCACATTCGCGAAGTAATTTGGCAAAAGCTTGGCGATCACCAAAATCAACACCATAGGCATTCACATTTTGACCCAGCAAAGTTATCTCAATAACACCTTGATCAACTAAGGCCCTTACTTCATTCATAATTTCACTTGCCGGGCGATCTTTTTCAATTCCTCGTAATTGTGGAACGATGCAAAATGTGCAGGTGTTGTTGCAACCAACTGAGACTGAAACCCAGGCCGAAAAAGCAGAGTCACGCTTTACTGGCAGAGTAGAAGGAAAATGTTCAAGTGATTCCTTAATCTCAACTTGAGAGGCCTCTTCGATTTTTGCTCGCTCCAGTAATACCGGAAGTGAGCCAATATTGTGAGTTCCAAAAACTACATCAACATAAGGTGCGCGCTTAATAATTGCATCTTGATCCTTTTGTGCCATGCAACCGCCAACGGCAATTTGAAAGTTTGGATCACTTTTCTTACGCGGTGCTAAAAAGGAGAGATTTCCATAAAGTTTATTATCAGCATTTTCTCTAACTGCACAGGTATTAAAAACTACTAAATCAGGTTGAGTATCAGCCAACGCTTGGGTGTAACCGGCGCTAATTAACAGCCCAGAGATTCGCTCGGAATCATGGACATTCATCTGGCAGCCGTAGGTCTCAACTACAAAGGTAGGCATTGCCTAATTCTACTTGCTAATTAACTCCAGTTAACTCCCGCATAATTCTTGCGCAAATACCATGGCCATAACCTTTACGCGCCAATAAACCGGAGATCCTTCGATAAACAACCTCTGGATCTAAGTGCGCAATCGAATTGTATTTACGTTGCGCGAGGGTAAATGCTTGGTTGTATTCAGACTCATCATCAATCTCTTCAATTACCTCATTGATTATGTCTTGAGAAACTCCCTTGGTGCGAAGCTCACCGGCAATTACTCGCTTACTTAACTTCTTTGCCCGCTGCCTAGACTCCGACCATAATTTGGCAAACTCAAGATCATTTAACAATCCTTGTAATTCAAGTGAATCTAAAACAGCGTTGGCTATATCTGATTCAACCCCACGTTTTAATAATTGTTTATGCAACTCATCCCTACTCTTTGCGCGAGGTGCAAGAGCGTATAACGCTATCGACATCGCCTCTGAGTAGGGATCAGCTACTACCTCTTGAGATTTCTTCAAGGTATTTTTGTGTGAGTTAGTGATTAGAACTCAACATCAGCGGTTGCTTCATCAACTGCTGCTACCAAGGCAGGATCTACCTCAGCTGGCACATATGAAGCTCTGATTTTGGTTTCAATATCATTAGCTAGATCTGGATTATCAATTAAGAATGCACGGGCATTCTCTTTACCCTGTCCTAGTTGATCACCCTCATAGGTGAACCAGGCGCCAGATTTCTTGACGATTCCGATCTCAACACCCATATCAATTAGAGATCCTTCACGGCTAATTCCAACACCGTAAATGATGTCAAACTCTGCTTGCTTAAATGGTGGCGCAACCTTATTTTTAACAATCTTTACGCGGGTTCTATTACCAACCGCATCTTGACCATCCTTTAAGGTTTCAATTCTGCGCACATCCAGACGGACTGATGCATAGAATTTCAGCGCCTTTCCACCAGTTGTAGTCTCTGGTGAACCGAAGAAAACACCAATTTTATCGCGCAACTGGTTAATAAATATTGCGGTGGTATTTGATTGATGTAGTGCACCAGTCATTTTACGAAGTGCTTGAGACATCAGGCGGGCTTGTAGACCCATATGGGAGTCACCCATCTCGCCTTCAATTTCAGCTCTTGGCACCAATGCCGCAACTGAGTCAACAACTACGATATCAATTGCACCTGATCTAACTAACATATCCATAATTTCAAGTGCCTGTTCACCAGTATCTGGTTGAGAAACTAACAGCGCATCAATATC
>WLSX01000091.1 GCA_009705675.1 Actinomycetota bacterium
AAACCAGGTGGATCCACTCTTTTATTTCTACCCGTAGCACACGTGTTTGGCAGAATGGTTCAAATTGGTGCAATTACTGCTGGCCTTCACTTGGCACATTGCAGTGATATCACAAAATTGCCAACTGATCTTGGCACATTTAAACCAACCTTCGTATTAGCTGTCCCACGTATATTTGAAAAGATATTTAATGGCGCTGAAGCAAAAGCTGAAGCTGCTGGTAAGGGAAAAATATTTCATAAGGCAGCCAATGTTGCAGTTGCATACAGCATGGCAATGGATAGCAAGCGAATATCCCCACTTCTTAAATTACAACATGGCTTGTTTGATAAATTGGTTTACTCGAAAATTCGTGCTGGCTTAGGTGGTCGGGTTGAAGCAGCAATCTCTGGTGGCGCACCACTTGGCGAACGTTTAGGTCATTTCTATCGTGGCGCTGGAATTAGAGTTTTAGAGGGCTACGGTTTAACTGAAACTACTGCAGGTGCAACATTAAATCTTTCTTGGGCCCACAAAGTTGGATCAGTTGGAAAACCAATTCCTGGAACTACCATCAAGATTGCCGATGATGGCGAGGTTTTAATTAAGGGTCCAATTGTGATGAAGGGGTACTGGCAAAACGATGCTGCTAATGCGGAGGTTTTCACCAGTGATAATTACTTCAGATCTGGAGACTTAGGAAAGTTAGATGATGAAGGATATTTATATATAACTGGTCGTAAGAAGGAATTAATTGTGACCGCTGGTGGAAAAAATGTTGCACCTGCTGTCCTTGAAGACCGACTGCGTTCTAATCCATTGATTAGCCAATGCATGGTAGTTGGCGATAACAAACCATTTATTGCAGCTTTGATTACCTTAGATCCAGATTCAATTAAGCCATGGGCGGTTGCTAATAAAAAAGAGGGTGCATCAATTGCCGAATTAGCAAAGGACCCAACTCTTTTAGCGGTAATTCAAACAGCAGTAGATGAAACAAATAAGGCAGTTAGCCGCGCTGAATCAATTCGTAAATTTACAGTTTTACCAGTGGATTTCACAATCGCTGGTGGGCAATTAACGGCTAAGTTATCGGTGAAGCGACATGTTGTCGCACAGCAATTTGTCCGCGAGATTGATGAGCTCTTCGCCTAATTCTGAACGTGCTCGACTTGCTCGAGAGCTTCATGATGGTTTGGCACAGGAGTTAGCTTCCCTTGGTTACCGATTAGATCAAATAATTGGTGACACAAACTTAGATAATAAAAATAGATACTCTCTTCGTGAATTGCGTTATACCTTAACTGGATTAGTTAACCAAGTTAGAGATGAAATTTTTGAACTAAGAACAAATAAAAGTAAGCCAATCCTTCAGCAACTAACAGATCAAATCCCCAATTTACTTACCGGTTCAAAGATTGATTATGAGATTACGGGCGATATTGATATTGACCCAAGTATTAGATTTGAAGTAATTCGTGCGATTAGAGAGATTGTAATTAATTCACGAAGGCACTCAGGCTGCACCCAAATTGCTATTCACCTAACTAGAAGTGAAATAACAATCATTGATAATGGTTCAGGAGGGGTGGTTGAGAAAAATAACTCATATGGTGTTATGGGGGTTAAAGAAAGACTCAATCAGATAAATGCTGATCTGCAAATTGTCTCTGATACTTCTGGAACGAAAACTGTAATTAAGTTTTAATATGAAGATTGCCATCATTGATGATCACTCATTAATAAGATCTGGTGTTACAGCCGCTTTAGCCAATAGTAATTATGAAGTTGTTGCCGAAGCCTCATCGGTAGAGGAAGGTTTAGCTGTAATTAATTCCTATAACCCAGATATTTGCCTGATTGATATAAATCTAGGGTCAGGCAACGGCATCGATTTGATAAAGAAATCGCTTGATAATAGAGGTAAATCCAAATTTGTGATCTTAAGTATGCATGATGATTTGGCAACACTGGATTTAGCAAAACAAGCGGGAGCATCTGGGTATTTAACAAAAGGTGCACCAATAGAGCAATTACTAGAGATACTCGATGTTGTTGCAACTGATAAAGGTAAGTTTATTAAAAAAGGTCACTTTCAAAAAGCTCTGGAAAATAAAGATTTTGGATTAACGCCCCGTGAACTAGAGGTGCTGTCCCTACTACCAACGGGAGCTACCGCAGTGGCACTTGGTGGAATTTTATTTTTAACTGAAGCGACTATAAAAACACACCTAGCTTCAATTTATCGAAAACTAGGAGCTGCAAACCGGGCTCAAGCAGTTAGTATTGGAATAGAAAATAAATTAATTGCGAATTAGTAAATTATTAAATTTTGCAGACCAATTTGAAAGCTGCCAATCACTAATTACCCAACCTCTGCCTGCCTGACCCATCGCCTGAGCTTTTGCCGGGTCTGCAAGTAACCTACAAATTGCATCGGTAATTTCATTAACATTTGTGCCGTCCACTGATAAGCCAGTTACTTGATCAATTACTGCATCTGTTGCTCCACCAGAATTTCCAACTACGACAGGTAGGCCACAGGCGCTTGCTTCAAGGTAGGCAATACCTAAACCTTCAACCTCAAAACCAAAAAATCTTGATCTAACTGGCATAGCAAATACTTCTCCAAGACAGATGTAATCTGCTAAATCAGCATGTGGAACTCGGCCAGTAAAAATTACTTTATGTGTTATCCCTAACTGTCTTGCTGAATTTCGCAACATCTGCTCAATCGGGCCTTGCCCAACTATTAATAAAATTGCATCTGGAAATTTATCTAAGATACTAGGAAGTGCCTTAATCAATTGGTCCTGGCCTTTGCGATGTACTAATCGAGCAACACAGACAATGACTCGTCTACCCTCAAGTTGATACCTTGCAATTAATGCTGGATTTGGCTTTTTTGGTTGAAAATAATTTGTATCTATGCCAGGTGCAATCTGGACTAGCTTATTAACTTCAGTAGTTGCATTACTGATCTCATTTTTAGTAAATGCACCAAGGTATCCAAGTTTGTCTACATCTTTAATAATTTTTCTTAATATTTGTTTTAGGATTGGAATTTTTGCCCACCAAACCTCATGACCATGACTTAGCGCCACAATGTTGCTCGCTCCCCCGTTACGTAATTGATTTG
>WLSX01000092.1 GCA_009705675.1 Actinomycetota bacterium
ATGAGTGTTGGTGAAAAGATTGAAGTTAGTGAATACAGCTGCGAGGGGCATGAAACAAAGCCGCCAGCTAGATATACCGAACCAACATTGGTTAAAAAACTAGAGGAGTTAGGTATTGGACGCCCCTCAACATTTGCATCGATTATGCAGACAATTCAAGATCGAGGTTATGTTGCAAAACGAGGCAGAGCACTAGTTCCAACATTTTTAGCATTCTCAGTTACCGGATTACTTGAGCAGCACTTTACAAAGTTAATTGATTACGAATTCACCGCCTCAATGGAGGAGGATTTGGATCGAATTGCAAATGGTGAAGAGGAAAGAGTTGCATGGCTTACTAAGTTTTTCTATGGCACCGATAACAATCCGGGGCTTGCTGATCTTTCAGCAGATCTAGGTGCAATTGATGCCCAAGCTATTAACACCATGAAGATGGGTGAAGATATTGAGATCAGAGTTGGCAGGTTTGGCGCATACCTGCAACAAGGCCAGGGAGATGATCGAAAGTTTGCAAATATTCCAGAGCAGATGGCACCTGATGAATTAACACTTCCAGTTGCAATTGAACTACTAGCTAAACCATCGGGTGAGCGAAAGTTAGGAACCGATCCAGAGACCGGCTTAGAAGTTATCGCTAAATCTGGACGCTTCGGTGCTTACATCACAGAAGTGTTTCCAGAAGAGATTGTTGAAGAGGGTGCTAAAAAGAAGAGAAAAAAGAAGGATGCGCCAAAACCAAAGACTGCTTCCCTGCTTTCAACTATGTCACTAGACACGGTTGATCTTTCCGATGCGCTCCGTTTGCTATCACTACCAAGATCCTTAGGTTCATATCAAGACGAAATAATTACTGTTCAAAATGGTAGATACGGTCCATATATGAAACATGGCGCTGATTCACGCACGCTCACAAGTGAAGATCAATTATTTTCAATTGGTTTAGAAGAAGCGATTGAGATCTATAAACAACCAAAGGTTAGAAGACGCGGTGTTGCAAAACCTCCACTCAAAGAGTTAGGTAAGGATCCACAAACAGAACGTGAAGTAATTGTTAAAGATGGCAGATTTGGTGTTTATGTTACCGATGGTGAAACAAATGCAACTCTACGCCGAGGAGACGCAGTTGAGTTATTAACATTAGAGCGAGCACTTGAATTATTAGCAGGCCGTCGTGCTTGGGAGATTGAAAATCCTGGCGGTTCAAAGAAGAAGGGTAAGAAGGCGAAGAAAAGTGCACCGACTTTGACCGAGAAAACAGTTAAGGGTGCTGGTGCTAAAAAGAAGGCTAAAAAGGCAGCTACTGGTGTTGGAAATGCACCAAAGTAATAGTCATTAGGCGCAAGTAGACTTACAACATGTCACTGCCATTTCCAGCGGCCCCCGCGCAATCTGAATCAAGAAGTGTTTTAGCGATTCCAGCATTTAGAAAACTTTGGCAAGCAATGGCATTTTCATCTTTTGGTGATTGGTTAGGACTTTTGGCATCAACCGCTCTTGCCCAGCAATTAGCTGGCGGTGATTATGCAAAAGCCAACTTTGCCATTGCAGGAGTATTTATTGTCCGATTGCTTCCAGCAGTAATTCTTGGGCCATTTGCTGGGGTAATTGCAGATCGATTTGATCGCAGAAAATTAATGATTGTCTGTGACATCTTAAGATTTTCACTTTATCTTTCAATTCCAATTGTTGGTAATTACTTCTGGTTATATACCGCATCAATTCTTGTTGAAGTTGTCACCTTATTTTGGTCACCGGCTAAAGAGGCATCTGTTCCAAATCTAGTGCCTAAATTAAAGCTAGAAAGTGCTAACCAAGTTTCACTTCTTGCTGCTTACGGCACAGCACCGATTGCCGCAATTGTCTTCTCAACCCTTGCTCTCTTTACTGGCGCTATAAATTCGGTAATTGGAAACACAACCCCAGCATCAGCAGCTGACTTAGCACTTTATCTAAATGCATTCAGTTTTGCTTTTTGTGCCTACACGGTTTGGCGTTTAAAGGAGATTCCAGCAGGACCAGGTAAAAAACTTCAACAACTCTCTCTTGGAAAATCATTATGGGATGGTTTTTCATTTATTAAAGAATCTAAAGTTATCAGGGGCTTAATTTTTGGAATGCTGGGTGCTTTTTTTGCAGCAGGTGCGGTAATTGGTTTAGCAAGAACCTTTGTAAGCGATTTACAAGCTGGTGAAGCTGCTTACGGTATTTTATTTGGCGCAGTATTTTTTGGGTTAGCGTTAGGAATTTCATTTGGGCCAAAGGTATTTGCACAATTTTCCAGAAGAAGATTATTTGGAATTTCACTTACAGTTTCTGGTCTATTTTTAGTAACACTCTCTTTGGTTTTAAACCTTGTACTGGCAATCTTTATCACCATTATTTTGGGTATTTTTGCCGGAATCTCCTGGGTTACTGGATTTACCATGCTTGGCATGGAGGTTGAAGATGAGGTGCGCGGACGCACATTTGCGTTTGTTCAGTCACTTATCCGGGTTTCACTTGTCCTAGTGCTTGCAGTTGCGCCATTAATTGCAGCAGCGATTGGCCGCCATACATATACATATAAATCATCAACTTTTACATATAACGGTGCGGCATTTACAATGTTTTTCGCAGGTCTAATCGCTGTAAGTGTTGGTGTTGCCTCTTACCTACAAATGAGAGATCGCCCAAACGTTTCATTGTTAAGTGATATTAAGTCAGCATTTCGTGGCGAGTTAGGTGCAATAACTGGTCAGGTTACAAGTGGCGTATTTATTTCATTTGAAGGTGGTGAAGGTTCAGGTAAATCAACTCAAACTAAATTATTAAAAGAGTGGCTAGAAAAAAATGGCGAAACTGTTTTATTAACTCGCGAACCAGGTGGCACACCACTTGGTAATCAATTACGAGATATTTTGCTAGACAATAAAACTGGTGCGATTTCACCACGGGCAGAAGCACTTATGTACGCAGCAGATAGAGCTCATCATGTATTTTCAACGATTAGACCAGCACTCCAAAGAGGTGAGGTTGTAATCTCCGATCGTTACTTCGACTCCTCAATTGCATATCAAGGCGCTGGCAGAGTTTTACTACCAGCAGAAGTCGCACGAATTTCACGGTGGGC
>WLSX01000093.1 GCA_009705675.1 Actinomycetota bacterium
GCAATATCAGCTGCTTCAATCAGCCAAAAGCCACTGACATTCTCCTTTGCATCAAATAAAGGTTTGCCACTTTCAATATTGGCATCATTTCGATTATCAATCACAGTTGCAGTTTTTGGATCCTCTAATCCCCAGGCGAAAATAAATTGACCATTGGCTCGCAGCTCATCATTAAAGGCATCGATGACGCTCATTTCAGCTGGTGTGCCAGAGCCGGATAAATTATCGATAACTGAGATGAGAAACTTCATAACCAAATTATATTTATTGTCTTACTTAGAACCCAAAATAGTCCTTGAACTCAAAGCCATTAATAAAGCTAATGCTGCGGGAACCATCATCGCCCAACGCAAACCAATCACATCTCCTAAAAAGCCTAGAGTTGGCGGTCCTACTAAAAAGCCGAAGTAAGCAATGCCTGAAACCATCGCCACACCCTCAGATGCTGCAATTTGGCCAGCAAATCGATTCTTTGCGATTTCACCTGCTTGCGAAAACAACATTGGAATTACAGTTGAAATACCAATACCTGCAGCTAGCCAACCAAAAATAACGCCACCAATTCCGCCAACAATTAAGCCACTACTTAAGCCAATACCGGCAATTAATCCGCCCGCAATAATTAACTTAATCGGGCCATATTTACTTGCAAGCCAATCTCCACATAAGCGGCCAATCACCATTGCGGCTGAGAAACAAATATAAGGAAGTGTGGAAATAAATGGTGTGGCATTAAAAGTATCACGGGCAAGAATTGCCCCCCAATCCCCTGATGCACCCTCCCCAATTGCAGCACATGAACCAAGTAGGCCAACAATAAAAAATACCTTAGGTTTTTTAACCCGCTTTTTGCCTTCAATTGCATGTTTATCCAAATTAGCAGCTAGGAACATATTTCGAACAATAAAATTGGCTAAACAAATAAGTGTTGCTAAAAATACGCATTGCCACATAATTCCTACATTTTGCTGAGCTAAAACCCCACCAATTACCCCGCCAGATAATGCACCAACGGAAAACATCGCGTGAAAGGTGCTCATATATCTTTTATCTGCCTCATGCTCTAACACAATTGCATGGGCATTCATTGCAACATCTTGGGCTGAAAGACAGCTGCCAAAAACAATAAATGCTGCACAAAGTAGTGGGAAGTTAACAACCGGGCCAACCAACAAAAGTGAAACTCCTAATGCATAGGTTGTGTAACGTGTCACTGGTGCGCTGCCACTTTTTGCAGATTGGCGACCTGAAAAACCAAGTCCAATCAATACACCTACCGCTATACACAACAATGCAAAACCTAGTGCGCTATTTGATACTCCCAACTCTTTTTTAAAATCTGGTACCCGTGCATAAAAAGCACCAACTGTAGATCCATTAATAACAAAGGCGGTTGTGATTGCGATTCGAGCACGTGAGTACTGGCGTAATTGACTCATTAACCGAGTGTAACAATAAGAGGTAGGACCCTATTGAAGGTCACCCTTTAAAGCAGACAAGTAGAAGGCCCGCACTGCCATAACAACATTGCGGGCCTTAAAAAAATATTTAACTATTAAAGAAAGAGTGTTACCAACGCCAAGATTGCCAATACAAGTGGAGGAACAATTGGCTCTTTACGTTGTCGGTGAAAATTTGCTGCCCCGGCCATTAATAGAAAAAGACAAACTGCCGCAGCTTTTGAAAGGTTTGGCGCAATATCTAGTGCATTAGGAAGAATTAACCCAGCTGCGCCTAAAACTTCAGCAAGCCCAATTAATTTAATCTGAGGAGCTGTGAACTCAGCTGCCCAGCCCATGTTCTTATTGGCTAGCAACTTCTCTCGGCTAGAAGCCAACTTCATCATTCCTGATCCAAAAAATGCAAATGCAGCAATTCCTGCAACGATCCAATATGTAGTACTCATAGTTACCTTTCTTTAGTAGTTAGTTACTAGACTCTTGATTTAATAGCACTCTTTGCCTCTGCAAAGGATGCTTCTTTTTTGTTTACTAAACTTTCCATTCCAGGAACCATTCCAGCAAAATTCAACTCTGAAAGAATCACTTTGACATCTGGTGAACCTAGCTGAGTGAATACTTGCGTTACATAACCGCTGAACCAATCCCATCCTTCTTTTGGAGTACCTTGGGCATAAGAACCACCTTGCGCTGCAATTACTGTGACTTTGGCTGAAATCGAATCTTTCGGAGTTCCGCCGCCCAGCACGCCAGGGTGAATAAGTTGATCTATGTAAGCTTTAAAAACAGAAGGTACATTCCAATTCCACATCGGGGTTGAAACTAAAATCTCTGCTGCACCTTTAAATTCATTAATAAGTTCCATGCGATATTTGAACTTTTCGGCCATAGCTGGTGAGTGACTCTCGGCCGGGCTATAACTTGCACCTAATGTTTCACCATCTAGGTGTGGGATAGGAGAAATAGATAAATCACGCTCAACCACTTTGGTGCCGGGATTCTTTTTACGGTACTCAACTAGAAAATCACTTGCTAGGTTTCTTGAAACTGACCGCTCGCCCTGCGGGCTGACCGATACATAAAGTAAATACGACATTTGACCCCTTTTTTTATTGTAAGACAAATATAACTACTAAATGGTTGATATGTCAACTTTCTGCTATATTCAACTTGTGGAGACATATGGACTAACTGCCAAGCAGTTCAGAGCATGGCGCTCATTTCACAAACTAAGGTCACAACTACTTCCTTATATGACCAAAAAGGTTTATAAAAATACTGGTCTATCCCCGGCTGATTACATTTTGTTAATCTCATTACTTGAATCCCAAAGCGGTTCACTTCACTCGAGCCAGATCGCAGAGAGCTTAGATTGGGAGAAAAGTAGAATCTCTCACCAAGCTAAACGAATGGAGGAGCGAGGATTAGTCACTCGTTTTACCTGTGAATCTGATGCTAGAAGTTGTGTCATAGAAATTACACCCTCTGGTAGAAGTTATATGAAACAGGCGTTACCCATTCAGTTTAAAGATGTGAAGCACTGCTTTGCCGATCTTCTATCCCCAGCACAACTAGATGCACTAATCGAAATTTCTCAAATAGTTACAAC
>WLSX01000094.1 GCA_009705675.1 Actinomycetota bacterium
CCTTACCAACGATTACATCAACTCGAAAATCCTCCATCGCAAGATAAAGCATCTCCTCCGCTGGCCGAGACATTCGATGAATCTCATCTAGAAAAAGAATTTCACCTTCTACTAATGAAGAAAGGATTGAAGCTAGATCTCCTGCATGTTGAATAGCAGGACCTGAAGTAATTCGAATCGGAGCATCCATTTCGGAAGCAACAATCATTGCCAAAGTAGTTTTACCTAATCCAGGAGGACCTGAGAATAAAATATGGTCAGAGACAGATTTACGTTCCTTTGCAGCAGATAAAAGTAGATTTAACTGATCTCTTACTCGAAATTGGCCAACAAACTCACCTAATGTTTTAGGTCTTAAGGCCAGCTCAGCAACCCGCTCAGCATCATCTGCGCCTTGATCAATAATTCGATCACTCATTATTTCTTACCACCAGATTTCAATGCTAACTTCAATATTTCAGCAGCACTCATACTTTCAATCTTTGTAGTTGAAGAGATCTGAGAAATCATCGCTGCAGATTCTTTTACCGAATAACCAAGACCTTGCAGCGCATTTTCTACTTGATTTGTAATTGATAATTTTGCATTACTGGTTCCATTTACAAAGTTAGCCGCTTTATCCTTTAATTCAAGCACCAACCGCTGTGCACCCTTTTTCCCTAAACCAGGAACAGCCTCTAAGCTTTTTAAATTAGCTGACACAATTGCTGAGGCGATTGCAGAAGCCTCACTTGCTGACAGAATCGATTGCGCAACTTTTGGTCCAATTCCCGTAACTGATAAAAGAAGATCAAAAAAATCTCGATCAACAAGTTCAGTGAAACCATAAAGTGTCAATGCATCTTCACGGACTATTAAGTAGGTGTGAAAATTAACTAATTTTCCAACCTGCATCGATGCTGCAACTCGAATAGGAACTTGAACCAAGATCCCAACCCCGCCAACCTCAACCACAATTGAATTAAGTGAGGTTGATTTAACGGTTCCAGAGATTGAACTAATCATCGTTTCTTAATCGCCTTTTTCTTTGCAGTTGCCAACCTGGCATTTCCAACACCGCGCCAATGATGACAGATTGCTAGCGCTAAGGCATCAGTACTATCTACTGGTTTTGGAATTTCTTTTAACTTAAGCAACCTTTTTACCATCTGTGCTACCTGTTTTTTATCCGCCCGACCCGATCCAGTAACTGCAGCTTTAACCTCACTTGGGGTGTGCATTACAACTGGAATTCCAGCTTTTGCCGCAAGCAATAAGGCAACACCGGCTGCCTGGCCAGTTGCCATTGCAGTTCGCACATTCAATTGGGAAAAAACTCGCTCGACTGCAATTACATCTGGTTTGTAATTTTTAATCCAAACTGAGATCTCTTTTTCTAACTCAAGTAATCTAAATTCAAGTGGTGCTTCTAAATCGGTTTTGATTACGCCAACGCCAACCATTTCTAACTTTTGCGGGCCAGTTGAATCAACAATTCCGATACCACATCTTGTTAAGCCGGGATCGATTCCTAAAACGCGCATAGCCAAAGCCTAATCAGCGAGAAATGAGTATTAACTAAGGCTCGCCATTACCTCATCTGAAACATCAAAGTTTCCGTAGACATTCTGCACATCATCTAGCTCTTCAATTACCTCAATTAAGTCAAATACCTTTTTTGCAGTGTCGGCATCAATTGGAATCGACATAGTTGGTAAAAATGAAGTATCCGCAGAGTCATAATCAATACCTGCAGTTTGTAGACAAGTACGCACTGCGACTAAATCAGAAGGCGCAGTAACGATCTCAAATGAATCACCTAAATCATTTACTTCATCAGCTCCGGCATCTAACACAACCTCAAGTAGTGAATCTTCAGTTACTTTTCCACTGTTCTTTGAAACTAGCACCACACCTTTGCGATTAAACAAGTATGAGACAGATCCTGGATCTGCCATGTTGCCACCATTACGGGTAACTGCAACTCTCACCTCAGAGGCAGCACGGTTTCGATTATCTGATAAACATTCAATTAATAGCGCAACTCCACCAGCGGCATAACCTTCATACATAATGGTTTCCCACTCTTTACCACCGGTTTCAAGACCAGCACCGCGCTTTACTGCTCGATCAATATTGTCAGCTGGGACTGAACTTTTCTTTGCTTTTGCAATTGCATCAAACAGGGTTGGGTTACCAGAAACATCAGCTCCACCGGCACGGGCTGAAACTTCAATTGCTTTAATTAATTTTGCAAAGTTTTTTGCTCGCCTAGAATCAATAATGGCTTTTTTATGTTTGGTGGTTGCCCACTTGGAATGGCCGCTCATATCTCTCCCATATCCTTAAAAAGTTGCAAACTCTCGGCAAATATTTTCAACAAAATATTTATGAACACGATTATCCCCAGTTAATTCAGGGTGAAATGAGGTAGCAAGAAGGTGTCCTTGGCGTACTGCAACTGGATGTTTAGCTCCGTTGCTATCGGTGATCTCAGATAAAACTTCAACATTCTCACCAACGGATTCAACCCATGGCGCCCGAATGAATACTGCTCTTATTGCCGGCTCAGTTATTCCTTTAAATTTAAGGTCGGTCTCAAATGAATCAACCTGACGACCAAAGGCATTTCGGCGAACAACCATATCAATTCCACCAAAACTTTCCTGTCCAACAATTGCATCCTCAACATGATCAGATAACAAAATCATTCCGGCGCATGATCCATATGTTGGCATTCCACTATTTATTCGTTCTTTTATTAAATCAAATAGATCAAATGATCTAGCAAGTTTTGCAATAGTCGTTGACTCTCCCCCAGGAATTACCAGGGCAGAGATGCTTTCAATCTCACTCTTTGTTTTAACAGCGATTGCATCAACACCGCAATCACTTAAGGATTGGATATGTTCACGAACATCACCTTGGAGTGCAAGTACTCCAATTTTCACAATTACCAGCCCCGCTCCGCAAGCCGGTGTGGCACTGGAATATCAGCAACATTTATACCAACCATTGCATCTCCTAGGCCGCGTGAAACATCAGCGATTACCTTCGCATCGGTAAAGTAAGTAACAGC